>NZ_JAAVWA010000055.1:0-19498 GCF_017355725.1 Anabaena sp. 54 | reverse complement strand
AATCCTCCAAAAGCCTATACTGTCTTCATTTTGACTTTTGACTTTTGACTTTTGACTTCCGCCTTGCGGTACTAGCCAAGATTATGGGATGCACGGAATAAATGATTATGTTCGGGGTGATACAAGCGGGAGCGTCCACTTACTGGTAGTAGTGCGGGACTGATGACATAAAGTGTAGTTCGCCGTAATTTTTCTTCATGGGTACAATCTGCGATTTGTGCTAAATTTACAACCCGGATTTTTTCATCTGGCCAGCCTAAGCGATAGCAAATTGCTACTGGAGTATCTGGATCATAATGTTCTAATAATTTTTCTTGGGCTTCAGTAATATGACTCACACTTAAATATAAACATAAACTGGCACGATGGGCGGCTAAAGCTGCTAACTCTTCAGTATCAGGGACATGGGTACGACCGCTAATGCGAGTGAGAATAATAGTTTGGACTAAACCAGGGACAGTTAACTCTATTTTCAATTTAGCTGCGGCAGCTTGAAAGGCACTGATACCAGGGATAACTTCAAAGGGAATATTCGCATCGGCTAATAGCTGCATTTGTTCATGAATAGCGCTATACAGACTAGGATCACCAGAATGTAGCCTGACCACTGATTTATGCGATCGCACGGCATCAATCATCAATGGTAAAATTTCTTCCAAAGTCCGATTTGCTGTTTTAATAATTTCCGCATCTGCACGACAAATATCTAAAATCTGTTCGGGAATTAAAGAATCTGCAAATAAAATCACATCAGCCGCAGCCAACAACTTTTGCGCCCTAACCGTTAATAAATCAGGATCTCCTGGTCCGGCACCCACAATATAAACCGCAGATTCTAAGGCATTGGGATACTTAGAAAAACTCAAATTACTAGTAGATTCACTCATCAATTTTCCCCTTCAAAACCCTGCAAAAAAAACTTTTAGCATTTCCTGAGTAATATCCGGATTCAGCCACTTTGCCTAGTAGAAATAGATGGTAGATGCACCCTGGTTAAGCCCTAGAGATTAATTACTCTGGGGCATTTTTTTCTTCATTTCCCCCAGCAACAACATCAGGTAAGGAACGCTTGAATATATATAGCCAAGCTAAACCAAATAATCCTAAAGTCATTCCCCCTAAACTTACCATTTGTGCCATCCGTAAAGGTCCTAGCATTAAGCTATCTGTGCGTAAACCTTCAATCCAAATCCGTCCCAAGCTATAAGCAACCCAGTAAACTAAAAATAACGTCCCTACTTTCAACCGGGATTTTTTAGCTAAAGCTCGAAAAAACAAAGTTATTAACAATGCAAACACCATTAAATTCCACAACGATTCATAAAGAAAAGTGGGATGGAAATATTCAAAATTCACTAAATCCAAAGGACGACGATCTGAGGGAATATATAACTTCCAAGGTAAACTAGTTGGTCTGCCAAAAGCTTCCGAGTTGAAAAAATTTCCCCACCGACCAATTGCTTGCCCTAATATTAATGAAGGAGCAACCAAATCAGTCAATTGCCAAAAAGATACCTTCTTCAGTCTAGCAAAAATTAACGCCGCGATCGCACCGCCAATAATTGCCCCATGAATAGCAATACCCCCTTGCCAAATTGCAATTATCCGTTCTGGATGTTGAGAATATTCTGGCCATTGAAACAAAACATAATATAACCTAGCGGCGGGAATAGCTGCAATCACCAACCAAATTGATAAATCACTAATTAAATCGGGATTAATATGACGACGCTTGGCTAGGTATTGAGAAAGACTAACACCAATTAACACAGCAGAAGCAATCAACAACCCATACCAACGAATAACAATTGGTCCCAATTTAACCACAATCGGACCAGGAGAAGTAAATAAAAACCCCAAAGGCAAAACAGAAAAATCCACTACCATACAAAATTACCTATAGGAATTTGAAATCTATGGAGATGAAACACAATAATATAGTATGCCTTAGTCACTATAGCGATAAGTAATTCAGCAAAATTAAAATCATTAGTCAGTTGTCAGTTGTCAGTTGTCAGTTGTCATCAGTAAAATTCCTCCCCCCCCTCCCCCACCTCCCCCACCCCCCCCACCTCCCCCACCTCCCACTCCCTGTGTTAGATTTAATAAAGTTCTGTTGAAAATCCGTCAATATAATCACTTAAAATAACATTGTGATTGCTATTTATCCTGGTAGTTTTGATCCCATCACCTTGGGACATTTAGACCTTATTCAGCGCAGTAGTCGTCTATTTGAACGAGTCATAGTTGCCGTCCTCCGCAATCCCAGTAAAATACCATTGTTTACAGTAGAGCAAAGATTAGAACAAATTCGTCTATCTACAAAACATTTACCAAATGTAGGAGTAGACAGCTTTGACGGTTTGACCGTAAAATATGCCCAAATGCAACAAGCGCAAGTTTTGTTAAGGGGGTTAAGAGCGGTTTCTGACTTTGAGATAGAGCTACAAATGGCTCACACTAATAAAACATTGTCTACTCAGATCGAGACAGTTTTTCTGGCAACATCAAATGAGTATAGTTTTTTAAGTAGTAGTGTGGTAAAAGAGATTGCCAGGTTTGGTGGCTCTGTTGATCATCTTGTTCCCCCACACATTGCCCTAGATATATACCAATGCTACAACCAAAAATCCCTAGCCTCGAATCCAACTACAACGGCAACAATCCTCCCCCAAGAGAGTATGTGAATGGTATCCCCTCCATTGGTAATCCAGAACCAACAGCAGGGGTAGATATTCAGCACGAACTCAACCAATTAGAGGAAATAGTTCTCTCTAGTTTGAGGATTCCCCTCACGGGACGTACCTTAATAGATGAAGATAAATTACTTGAACAACTGGATTTTGTCCGTCTTTCTTTACCAACGGTGTTTCAGGAAGCGCTCAATATTTTGGCACAAAAGAATGAAATTCTTCTAGAAGCGGAAGAATATGGACAACAGGTTGTAGATGTAGCCCAAGCAAAAAGAGCGCAAATTTTGGCAGAAAGTGATATTGTCAGGCAAGCACAGCGAGAAGCTGACCAACTGCGGCGGCAAGTCCAGCAAGATTGTGAAGCAATGATGCAAGACACCCTCGCAGAAATTGACCGTAAACGTCGCGCTTGTCAACAAGAATTAGAAGAAATGCGCCAAATTGCAATTTCTCAAGCTGAAGAAATTGAAGATGGTGCTGATAAATACGCTGATAACGTTCTGGCTAATATTGAACAGGATATTCAGGAAATGTTAAAAATTATTACTAATGGTCGCAAACAATTAAATTCCCCCAGTGTCCCCAAGAATGGAGATCACCCCCAACAACGCCCCCCGCATAATTCCAAAAAAAGATAATATCACCTCGTTCCCAGTCTCTGACTGGGAATGCCTCACAGAGGCCCTGCCTCTTGCAGTTATTAAAGTCAGCACCTTCTATAATTCATTCCCCCCACATAATTCCAAAAAAAGATAGTATTATCTCGTTTATCTCGTTCCCAGTCTCTGACTGGGAATGCTATCACAGAGGCTCTGCCTCTTGCAGTTATTAAAGTCAGCACCTTCTATAACTCATTCCCATACAGAGTATAGTAACGAAGATAAAATCTGTTTTTTTAGCCTTAACCGAAAAGAATTGTATAGATTAGATTTTATTTCCCGCAGAAATGCAAATAAGCAAAGGGTCGAAATTTCTTGTTTGTTGCTTGACCTGTTGCGAATGATATATACTTATGCTGTATTAATCAATTAAGGTGTAATTTTTATGGTAGAACCACTCACTGGTGCTGTTATTGTTTCTTTATTTTTCTCGGAAGCAATCAAAGAAGGTGGAAAATTTGCAGTTAAAGGTGTCGCGGATACTTTTGCAAAGTTGGTTAGCAGTATTCGACAAAAGTTAACTACGGAAGGAATGGAAGGTTTATTAATTCGGGCTGAAAAAGATCCAACTGAAAAAAATAAAACCAAGTTACAAGATGAATTGCAAGAATACATTAATGCTGATGCAACTTTTGCTAATCAACTTAAATTGCTGGTTGAAGAACTCAAAACACAAGACCCTAAGATTCGTCAGGTTATTCTGAGTGGAATTGAATTAACTGGTGATTTACAAGCTCAGAATATCACTCAAAAAACTTCAGGAAGTAGTGGTTCTGTTGACCAAGAAATGCTCACCAATATCAAGGCTAATAATATTAATGTAGGTGATTTAACTCAAGAAGGTTAAGAGATTGTGTGAAAAGTATTGGATAAAATTCATTATCTCCAAAAACTTAACTTACCTCTCCCTAACCCTCTCCTAAAAGGAGAGGGAACTAGAAAAGAATAAAGGTTTTAATGCTTTTATTTTGGTAGGGGAAAGGTTTAGAAAGGGGTCTGTACTTACCTCTCCCTAGCCCTCTCCTAAGAGGAGAGGGAACTAGAAAAAAAATAAAGGTTTTAATGCTTCTCTTTTGGTAGGGGAGAGGTTTAGAAAGGGGTCTGTTTAAATATTAAAAACTTTTAAAACATTCTTTAAGTTCTAATCATGAATACAAATCATCTCCCTCAAATTGTTCAAGAGCTTTTCAAAAATGTGCAAGCGGGGGGTGATATCTCTGTGGGAGATATTACTCAAGTTTTTCAAATTGTCAATAATTTAAATGATTGGGATAAACCTCTAGGTTTTCCCCACAATATCCCTAATAGTAATACTCAAAAGTTTGTTGGTCGAGAAAATGAATTAGTGTTAATTCATCAACATTTACAAACTAGCAATCATGCTGTAATTTCTGCTGTTGAAGGTATGGGTGGTATTGGTAAAACTGAATTAGCTACCCAATATTCTCTTCTGCATTTATTCCTAAATTCTTATCCGGGATGTATTTGTTGGTTGTCGGCTACAAATCAAAATCTCGGTTTACAAATAATTCAATTTTGTCGCACACATTTAGGTTTAAATCCCCCAGATGATTTTGATGTATTACTACAAGTAAAGTGGTGTTGGCAACGTTGGCGAGAAGGTACTGTTTTATTAGTTATTGATGATGTCCAAAATTATTCGGCGATTCAGCCTTATTTGCCGCCACAATCATCTCAATTTCGGGTTTTGATCACAACAAGACTAAAACTAGATTTATCTGGTTCTTTGTCTTTACAAATCCTTTCTTTACCGGAGGCAATGGCATTATTATCAAAATTAATTGGTGAAGATAGCTTAAATCAAGAAACAGCACTAGCAGAGGAACTTTGTCAACGATTAGGTCGTTTACCACTAGCTTTACAATTGGTTGGTCGTTATCTCAAATATCGTCAGATATCTTGCGCGGAAATGTTGCGAAGATTAGCAGCTAAAGGTATCAATCATCCTGCTTTTGATATTGATGCTCATGACCCTACTTGGACTTTATCTATAACTCGTGGTGTTCAAGCTGCTTTTGAATTAAGTTGGGAAATTATCAGTTATTCTGCTCAAGAGTTAAGTTGTCTACTCAGTTTATTTGCTTTAGCTCCCATTCCTTGGTTATTGATTCAAAGTGCTTCACGGGAGAAAAACATAGAAAGTCTAGAAAATGCCAGAATTGAATTAGAACGATTACATCTTTTACAAAGTGAAAATATTGATCATTATCAATTACATCAACTAATTCGTGATTTTTTACAAGTCAAGTTAGAAAAACTGTCAACGGTTACACAGGAAAAGATCACCTTGGCAAACTTTTTGTTTTTAGATATTGGTCAACTTTTTAGTAATTTATTCAATCGTCAATTTGTCAGCACTACACTAAAACGTAATTTTTGCCAAGCAATGGTTAATATAGCTCAAGAAATTCCACAACAACCAATACAGAAAGATATTCAAAGATTCAAATTAGCTATACCCCATTTACAGGAAGTAGCAGATCATTTACTGGATACTGTGAGTGATAAAAATTTAATTTGGCCTTTTGTGGGAGTAGGAAGATTTTATAAAGGACAAGGATTATATAATGATGCAGAACCTTGGTGGAAAAAATGTGTATTATTGCTAAAACGGCGTTTAGGTGATGATCATCCTCATGTTGCTACCAGTCTCAACAATTTGGCATTACTTTACTATTCTCAAGGCAAGTACAAGGAAGCAGAACCTCTCTACCAACAAGCTTTAGCTCTCTGGCAAAAACTGCTGGGTGATGATCATCCTCATGTTGCTACCAGTCTCAACAATTTGGCAGGACTTTACGAATCTCAAGGCAGGTACAACGAAGCAGAACCTCTCTACCAACAAGCTTTAGCTCTCAGGCAAAAACTGCTGGGTGATGATCATCCTGATGTTGCTTCCAGTCTCAACAATTTGGCAGGACTTTACGAATCTCAAGGCAGGTACAACGAAGCAGAACCTCTCTACCAACAAGCTTTAGCTCTCTGGCAAAAACTGCTGGGTGATGATCATCCTGATGTTGCTACCAGTCTCAACAATTTGGCAGGACTTTACGAATCTCAAGGCAAGTACAAAGAAGCAGAACCTCTCTACCAACAAGCTTTAGCTCTCAGGCAAAAACTGCTGGGTGATGATCATCCTGATGTTGCTTCCAGTCTCAACAATTTGGCAGGACTTTACAAATCTCAAGGCAAGTACAAAGAAGCAGAACCTCTCTACCAACAAGCTTTAAATATTTTGGAACAACGATTAGGAGTAGATCACCCTCATACTATTATTGTACGTGGTAATTTTGAATATTTACGCAATCTTTAAGTAAATGCTGTTAATCTTAAAGCATTTATTCTCAAACAAATCTATTGGATAAGACAACAATAGCTTTGTTTAGCAATCTGATGTTTAACGTTCAAACTCTCATTCTTGTAATTTGTATGAGAATAAGAAAAAAATTTTTAGATAAGGAGATTAAGGAGAACGATAGGTAATTATGAAAACTGACAAACTGTTTTACCGACTATTTTTATCTCAGCCAGGATTGATTACCGAGTTAATCCCAGAAATTCCCAAAGATTGCGAATTTACCTATAGTGCGATCGCAGTCAAAGAAAAAGGATTTGCAATAGATGGATTATTAACACCAATTGCCAAGGATCTAAATTTACCGTTAGTATTTTTAGAGGCACAGATGCAAAGAGAACCCAAATTTTATGGTCGGTATTTCGCAGAGATTTTTCTGTACCTATATCAATACAACATCAAACAACCTTGGTACGGATTGTTGATTTTACCCAACCGACGGGAAGAGATACAGCCTCCTTGGCACAAGCGATTATTAATAGTGCAGAAACAGAAGAAGAACTGCGCCGGCGCTTAGATTTAATAGAAGCTATACTTGTGAATAAATTCCCACAACTCAGCACAAAGGAGATTTTGAAAATGCTAAACCTGAAAACAGCAGATGTCACCCAAACACGGTTTTATCAGGAAGTGTTTCAAGAAGGACAGCAAGCAGGACAACAAGCAGGACGACAAGCAGGGGAAACGGATTTAGTGCTGCGTATGTTGACTAAGCGGTATGGATTGCTGTCTTTAGCCCAACAAGAGCAAATAAGAAGTTTGAATATAGAGCAGTTGGAGAGTTTAGGGGAGTCCTTGTTAGATTTTACAGAAATATCCGATTTAGATGGGTGGCTTTTGGCGCATTTGTAGTCATAAAAACTTGAGAATAGTTTTCGAGGAAACAATACCTTCTAAATTGGAAAAGGCCTTGATTTGTAGGTTGGGTTGAAGCATGAAACCCAACAAATGCGTCGGGTTGCGCTGTCGCTTAACCCAACAAAGCAGAAAATAGACAAGGTATTGAGGAAAGGAATATTAATTTTCACAGCTAGACTTGGCGTAAGCTATACTGCATAGCTCCTGTATTCTGTATTTCCTTATGTATTTAGTCTGGGAAAGATTGACTTTATCTTCTTTACCACTGAAAGAATATTTGTCTGGTAGTTACCTACATCGGTTTCTGGTGGGACTTTTGCTGCCTTGGCGACAAAGTAGTATTTTAATGCAGTGGGGAGATATTATTGCTGTTGGCTTACTTAGCCTCATTTATGGTCTTGCACCTTTTGTTTCTACTACTTTAATCGGTTTATTGTTGGTGGCTTGTGTCGGCTTTTGGCTGCTGTTGACTTTATCGGATGATAATACATCAGCAAATGCGGCTTCGGTTACTCCTATTCACCTGCTAGTGTTGCTGTATTGGGGTATTGCTGCCATATCAACAGCATTATCACCAGTGAAAAAAGCAGCATTAGGTGATTTACAAACATTAACTCTTTATTTGTTACTGTTTGCCCTCTGTGCGAGGGTGCTGCGCGTCCCCCGATTTCGGTCTTGGTTGATTACTCTCTATTTGCATATATCCCTGATTGTCAGCGTCTATGGGTTGCGACAATGGTTTTTTGGCGCGAAGGCTTTGGCTACTTGGGTTGACCCGGAATCACCTTTGGCTAAGACTACCAGGGTTTACAGTTATTTAGGTAATCCCAACTTACTGGCAGGATATCTTTTACCGGCTGCGGTTTTAAGCTTGGTGGCGATTGTGGCTTGGCAAGGTTGGATGAAAAAAGCCCTAGCACTAACAATGTTTATTGTCAATTCTGCGACTTTAATTCTTACCTTTAGTCGCGGTGGTTGGATTGCTTTGTTGGTGGGATTGTTTACTGTGGCAGTCTTGCTGATTTATTGGTGGAGTATAAGTATGCCCCCATTTTGGCGGAGTTGGTCTTTACCAATTCTGTTAGGAAGTGTGGTGGGGTTATTGGTAGTAGGGATGTTATTTGTCGAACCTTTCCGTGTGCGGGTTGTGAGTATATTTGCTGACCGCCAAGACAGTAGTAATAATTTTCGCAAAAATGTCTGGGAATCTGTGTTTCAGATGATCCGCGATCGCCCGATAATTGGTATAGGACCTGGACATGGTTCTTTTAATAAGGTTTATCCTCTCTATCAACGTCCTCGGTTTACGGCTTTAAGTGCCTATTCTGTGTTTCTAGAAACGATTGTGGAAACTGGCTTTTTGGGTTTTACCTGTTTCTTATGGTTAATAGTCGTCACCTTCAATACAGGATTTTTGCAACTGCGACGATTACGAGAAACTAAAAATATCGAGGGCTTATGGTTAATTGGGGCGATCGCTAGTATGCTAGGTATACTTGCTCAGGGTCTATTTGATACGGTCTTCTATCGCCCTGAAGTTAATACCCTCTGGTGGTTTATGGTGGCTTTAGTTGCCAGCTATTGGCAACCTTTAACCCGCAATAATCATAATCACGCTTAGAAAAGAGTTTCCTAACCCGCCTGGGAATGAATTCCCAGTCTAATAGTTCAAGTCCACTGAAGTGGACTCAAAGCCTTTAATAGTCGTCTTTAGACGACTTTTGCTATGAGACTCCGAATTCATTCGGAGGCGGTTGTGGGAATTTCCCCTGCCCTCTGCCTCCTAGTACCTCTTCATTGCCCTTTGCATATCTCGTTGATCATCACGACGTTTGAGGCTTTCGCGTTTATCGTGGAGTTTTTTACCTTTACCCAGGGCAATAACTATTTTTACCCAGCCCCGTTTTAGATACATTTTTAGGGGGACGAGGGTTAAACCTTCCTGTTGTACCCTACCAATGAGTTTACGCAGTTCTTGTTTATGAAGTAATAACTTGCGGGTGCGTCTGGGTTCGTGATTAAAGTATGCACCACTAGAGGCATAAGGAGAAATATGGACGTTGATTAACCATGCTTCACCGTCACGAAGCAACGCATAGCCATCTTGCAAATTGGCTTTACCCGCACGAATTGATTTTACTTCAGTTCCTGTCAACTGAACTCCCGCTTCATAGGTTTCTATGATTTCATATAAAAACCGTGCTTGCCGATTATCACAAATAACTTTGTAACCTTCACTCTGTTTATCACTCATCGAAAATCTTCTTAATTTTTAATAAATACGCCTAAAAATTTATTTAGACTAACTCTTTTATTGATTGTAGTTCACAAAGACAGGTGACAGGTAAACCTGTTTAGTCTCTAAATTACGTAAAGTTTTGTTAACTATTCCTAAAAATTTAATATTTTCTTTAGAAATCATTGATGATGTCATCATGAGTAAGTAATCTTGTCATAGTATTAGAGATAGAATTAGTATTCTTGCTTGTGTCTATTAATATTTGTGATTACAGTAAATTGCTCGACCAAAAGATTATAGGGGTGTACTATCCATGCCCTTGACTATTCTTGTCGCAGATGACGATTTAGGTACACGCCTATCTATTAGTGATTATCTTGATCTGTCTGGGTATAATGTCATTACCGTTGATAATGGTATTGATGCTTTGGATATGGTTGAAAAGCGTCATCCTGATTTGATGGTGACAGATATTATGATGCCACAGATGAATGGCTATGAATTGGTGCGTCGTGTTCGTCAATTATCGGCGTTTCGATTATTACCTGTGATTTTGTTGACAGAGAGAACGAAAACCCAAGAACGAATTTTGGGATATCAGTCTGGTTGTGATATGTATTTGTCTAAGCCATTTGAATTGGAGGAAATAGCCGCTGCTATACGTAATTTATTAGAGCGATCGCAAATCATCCAATCAGAATGTCGTTTTCTTTATCAGGAAGAAATCAGTTTTGCCACTTATACAAAAGCAAAAAACGGTCATATTTCTATCCCTACTCATGTACAACAATCTCAAGTATTGACACCGTTAACTGTTAGAGAACAGGAAGTTTTAGATTTATTAACTCATGGTTTTTCTAATGTAGAAATTGGTAATCATTTACATTTG
Organism: Anabaena sp. 54; assembly: GCF_017355725.1. Taxonomy (NCBI): domain Bacteria; kingdom Bacillati; phylum Cyanobacteriota; class Cyanophyceae; order Nostocales; family Nostocaceae; genus Anabaena; species Anabaena sp. 54. The sequence continues at coordinate 8,784 of NZ_JAAVWA010000055.1, read as the reverse complement.
AGTCCGCGCACGGTGGAGAAATATGTGAGTAGTTTATTGAGGAAAACTGAAACCTGTAACCGGGCAGAATTAGTCAGGTTTGCGATGAAACATGGTTTAGTAGAATAGGATTTTGTAAAGTGCATTTTTTAAAAAGACTACATCCCAGACTTATGATATTAATTCATCATTTCTTTACAAGGTTAAAAAAGAAGTCCGGGATATGATGAGGATTTAACCACTAGTAAAAAATACAAATATGTTTTAGTTGAATAGGACATTCTTTAGAGGTAAGTGGATTCCGCCCAAGCTTAAGAGAAGTCAAATTAGTCAGATTGGACAAAGGTTTTATGTCGCTGATTTTATTGTCCGCAAGGGAAAGTTCAGTCAAATTAGTCAGATTGGACAAAGGTTTTATGTCGCTGATTTTATTGTCCACAAGGGAAAGTTCAGTCAAATTAGTCAGATTGGACAAAGGTTTGATGTCGCTGATTTGATTTCCATCAAGGAAAAGTTTAGTCAAATTAGTCAGATTGGACAAAGGTTTAATATCGCTGATTTGATTTTCTAAAAGGTAAAGATAAGTCAAATTAGTCAGATTGGACAAAGGTTTGATGTCGCTGATTTTATTTTTCCAAAGGTAAAGATAAGTCAAATTAGTCAGATTGGACAAAGGTTTGATGTCGCTGATTTTATTTCCCCAAAGGTTAAGAAGAGTCAAATTAGTCAGATTGGACAAAGGTTTAATATCGCTGATTTGATTTTCTGAAAGGGTAAGAGAAGTCAAATTAGTCAGATTAGACAAAGGTTTGATATCGTTGATTTGATTTTCATCAAGGTCAAGAGAAGTTAAATTAGTCAGATTTGACAAAGGTTTTATGTCGCTGATTTTATTTCTCTGAAGCATAAGAGAAGTCAAATTATTCAAATTTGACAAAGGTTTTATGTCGCTGATTTTATTGTCCGCAAGGGAAAGTTTAGTCAATTTAGTCAGATTGGACAAAGGTTTTATGTCGCTGATTTGATTTCCCCAAAGGGAAAGATAAGTTAAATTAGTCAGATTTGACAAAGGTTTTACGTCGCTGATTTTATTTTCCGCAAGGTCAAGAGAAGTTAAATTAGTCAGATTTGACAAAGGTTTTATGTCGCTGATTTGATTTTTATCAAGAGTAAGATCAGTCAAATTGATCAGCGTTTGATTAGCTTGACTACAATTTGGTGTTTTAGCAATTTTTAATAATACTTCAACGGTGTGTCTCGTCTCTTCAGGTAAACTTCCTTTTTGTTGACACCATTCTGTAAAAGTCTTGGGTGTTTGTGCAGGTGCAGCAGTAACTTTTGGTGTGTACAATCCTAAAGTCAAGGTAAAAATAGTGGTCGCTACTAAAGCTAGTTTCATGATTTTACAAGTTATACAAAAAAGCTACGGTAATTCTACCATCTTTCAACTTGCAAAATAAGTCTGCTTTTAGCTATTTTTCGGACGTTTTAGGGGAATAGAATTAATCGGACCGAGAATTTGATTTAAATCCCGCAATTGTTCAGCCGTACCCATACAAATTAATGTATCTCCTGACATTAAAACGGTATCTCCAGTGGGACCACCAATGAGTTTACCATCAAGGCGGCGTATTGCGAGAACTAATGCGCCTGATTGCGATCGCAATTTGGCTCTTTGTAAACTTTGACCAACGAAGGGACACCTATCGGAATCTAGTAAAAATTCTTCCATATATAACTGACGGTCTGTACCAGAAAGCATCCCATCTACAAAGTCCAAAATCTGCGGTCTGAGGGCTGCTGCTGCCATGCGTTTGCCACCAGTAATATACGGTGAAATTACGGCATCTGCGCCACCACGTTGTAACTTTTGTACCGCTTCTTCCGTACTAGCGCGAGCGATCGCTCGAATGTCTGGATTCAGAGTTTTTGCTGATAAAACAGTATATAAATTTTCCGCATCTGAAGGTAAAGCCGCCACAATACAAATTGCTTTAGTAATGCCAACTTTTAACAAAGTATCATCTAACGTCGCATCACCTTGAAAAACAATGTAACCAATTTCCTGGGCTTTTTGGACAGATTCTAGTTCCGAATCAATCACTACAAAAGAAACAGCTTCAGCCTGAAATTCCTTAGCAATTTGTCGCCCAGTGCGGCTAAATCCACAGATAATATAATGTTCTGATAATGATTCCATTAAACGCCTTTGTTGTCGGAGTCGAATTCCTTCTAGAAAATAACCTTCAATGACTGCGGCTGTAAATCTATTGACAATATAACCAAGATTGACCACACCCATTAAAATCAAAGCAATGGTAAACAACCGCCCCCGGCTACCTAATGGGTGAGTTTCTCCATAACCGACAGTTGCTAGAGTAATTACAGTCATGTAAGCTGCATCTTCCCATTTCCAGCCCTCAACCAGGGAATACCATAAAGTCCCGATTAGGAAAATACCAGCTAAAGCAAGCGCCCCAGCCATTAATTCTTTTTGAATCCGTTGATATTTTTGTTCAAGGGTAGAATACACAGGCAATTAAGAATTAGGAGTTCAGGAGTCAGGAGTCAGGAGTCAGGAGTCAGGAGGAAGAAAGAAGAAATAAGGAATAAGGAATAAGGAAGAATATGAGAAAGTGATAGTTTTTTGATAGTTTTAAAGATTATTCCTTGCACCTTATTCACATTTTATTTCCCTATAACTCTTGATTTATCAAGGTTTTATATTTATATGGTTAACATCACGCTACGCTATCAGCAAGTCCGAATTAAGAATTAAAAAACTTCTAATGTAAGGATTCACAATAAATAATATTTGCACAATTATGGGTGATTTTTCCTCCTTCTTCTTTCTTCTTCCTCCTGACTCCTGACTCCTGACTCCTGACTCCTTCTTCTTGACTCCTGACTCCTGACTCCTGACTCCTTCTTCTAAAATCATCAAAAATTTTGTTCATATTTCCCAGAACCTAGTAAAGTATTACGATAAAAGCTTTTCAGGAGTAGCGGTAGTGAGCGTGCAAACTCTAATTGAACAAGCCACGAACCCCTTGGAGTCAGGTATTATGCCATCTACACCTTTTGATGTTGATAGCTTCGATGCGGCTGTCATGTCCACTTATGGACGGTTTCCTTTGGCTTTAGAACGGGGTGCTGGTTGCCGTGTTTGGGATAGTCAGGGCAACGAATATCTGGATTTTGTCGCGGGCATTGCCACTTGTACTCTAGGACACGCCCATCCAGCAATGGTAGAGGCTGTAACTAGACAAATCCAGAAATTGCATCATGTTTCCAATTTGTACTATATTCCTGAACAGGGTGAATTAGCTAAATGGATTGTTAATCATTCCTGTGCGGATAGAGTATTTTTCTGCAATTCTGGTGCTGAAGCCAACGAAGCAGCCATTAAACTAGCGCGGAAATATGCCCACACTGTCCTAGAAATTGCCCACCCGATCATTTTAACTGCTCATGCCAGTTTTCACGGACGGACTTTAGCCACCGTGACTGCCACTGGACAACCAAAGTATCAAAAGCATTTTGATCCTTTAGTTCCTGGTTTCCACTATGTAAATTACAACGATATTAGAGCAGTGGAAGCCGCTGTTACTGAATTAGATGAAGGTAATTATCGGGTAGGGGCAATTTTAATTGAACCATTACAGGGAGAAGGTGGCGTTCGTCCTGGGGATATTGCCTACTTTAAGCGGTTACGGGAGATTTGCGACGAAACCGGTATTTTGTTGATTTTTGATGAAGTACAGGTTGGAATGGGACGCAGTGGCAAATTATGGGGTTATGAACATTTGGGAGTAGAACCAGATATTTTCACCAGTGCGAAAGGTTTGGGCGGTGGTATTCCCATCGGTGCGATGATGAGTAAGAAATTCTGCGATATTTTCCAACCAGGAGAACACGCAAGTACATTTGGCGGTAATCCCTTTGTTTGTGGTGTGGCGCTGAGTGTGTGTGAGACTTTGGAAAAAGAGAATATTTTAGAGAATGTCAGAGAACAGGGCGCACATTTACGAGAAGGATTAAGAGCGATCGCTCGTCAATATCCTCAGCATATCTCAGAAGTGCGCGGTTGGGGTTTAATCAACGGCATGGAAATCAAAGCCGATATTCCTTTAACAGCCCCTGAAGTCGTCAAAGCGGCAATGGACGCAGGTTTATTACTTGTTCCTGCAGGTCCTAAAGTAGTGCGGTTTGTTCCTCCTCTCATTGTCACAGATGCAGAAATCAAGCAAGCATTAAAAGCTGTAGAAAAGGCATTAGCTAAAGTTACAGCTTAATTGATATAGCGGTATGCACTTGAATGAGATATAGTCAGCAAATCGTAAAGCCTGTAGGGGCGCAGGGTCTGCGCCCTCGACTATATTGCATCCTAGTGATAACCGCTATGATAATTCGTAATTTGTAGTTTTAAGAATTATCAATTACGAATTTTTTTTGGTTATATTTCTATTATTCCTGATCACATCTAAGGTTAATTATCATGAAATCCAATAAAATATTTAGATTAAGTTCACTGAGAACGTCAATTCACCTCGACGGCTACAACGTTACCCATTATCAAGAACTACATAAATTCTCTTCTGAAGCCGAAGCAGAAGCCTTTTTTAAAGAAAGTATTCAAGAATTACTCACACATGGTTGGTATGATGTAGAATCTGTACCAGCAGATGAAAATAACAAAGATTTTACTCCAGATGAATTGTATGGGATGTTCTTAGAACTAAAAAATCAGGTAGATGAATTTGCCAATGCAATTATCAAACCTTCTATAGAAATTACTCCCTATTCAACAACAGAAACTACCTTATGGCAAAGTAAATTTGGTGGTGTACCTTACCTTCCCAAAAATACGACCTATCCTGAAGCACCAGATGGTACTCCCCTCCATCTTTTAGCACAAATCAACTTTTCAGAAACGCCTAAATTAGAAGATTTACCAGAAAAAGGCATACTTCAGTTTTATATTGAAGCATCAGGTGAAACAGCCTATGGAATTGAAGAATATCCGCAATTAAAACAAACAACTTTTCGAGTTATTTACTTTCCCGAACCAGATTTAAACATTGATAATCTCCTAAATAATTTTGATTTTTTACCCCCAGGAATAGGTTTACCATTAATAGACTGTTTAGCTTTGAATTTCGCTATTAAATCAACTCCTATCAGTGCATCAGATTATCGGTTTAGATCCTTAGTTAAAACCCATTTTCCCATCTTTCAACAAAGTAATCTGACCAAAGCAATGGAAAACTCTTTAGAAGAACTGGTAGATGATTTTATTAATGAGTATGAAGAAAAATATGAAGAATCATTAGGAGGACATTGTTTAGGAGGATATCCCGCATTTGTCCAAAATGATGATCGTGCGGACTTGGAGGAAGAGGAAGGTTATGATTTTCTACTATTGCAAATGAACTCTGATGATGAACATTCAATTATGTGGGGAGATGAGGGAGTTGGTAACTTTTTTATTCAGCCTTCTGCACTGAAACAGTTAGATTTTTCTAAGATTTTGTACACTTATGCTTGTTGTTGAGAGAACAGGAGTTAGGTTTATCAGTTCTAGCATTGCCTTTATGGTAAAGAATTTAATTTTTGCAGCGACTGTCTTGATTGTCAAGGGATAGCTTTGTATCTTAGAGGTATGTTAGAAGAAGTAATCCGATTTGAATAGTGAATTTACTTGCGACAGAATTTCCATTTATTTAAGAGGGGGGAATGGAGTTAAAGTCCCCCTTTTCAAGAGAGATTTAGGGGGATCATAAAATATGGCGTTGCTGATTAAGAGTATGATTTTATGGTGTTGCTGATTAAGGGTATGAATTTTAGTCTCACGCAAAGGCGCAAAGACGCAAAGGTCAGAGTTTTAAAGGTTTAATTTGGGAATTTCATACCTTAGTTCAGCAACGCCGATTTTATTATGCCTACGGCACGCTGCGCGAACACGCAGAAGCGCTCCAGTCGCAGAGAGTAAGAGTTTCATTTTTTTGATTTTTCAATTTCATACCTCAATTCAGCAACGCCTAAAATATTTAATACACGATAAGAGACTTTTCAAACATCCTCTAAACCACACTCTTGTTTCTCTCTTCCTTTGCGCCTCTGCGTCTCTGCGTGAGATAAAAAAGATGTAGTTCATTTACCTAAAAATCCCTATACACAGTCCATATTCCACAAAAACTACTTAGCTTTGTCTATTAGCTAACAGAAATATCCACAATATATTGTTATAAATAATTTGACAAGTTCATATTGATTCCCAGGGTGTTATCTGCCATAAACACCACCTTGAGGAAATATATGCGCTATCAACTCTATGGCAAAAAACGTAGTTTTTCTGTAATACCTGCTATTAAATTTGTCAGTGTTACGTTTTTTTTTGGAACTTTAATCTATTGTGGTTTCTCTACCGGTTCGTTCATGATTTCTTATGTTACATCCAACTTAAACATTATTCGCCCTACCTCAATTACTGGTACTAAAGAACAGGAAAAGTGTGAGGCGAAAAATGCAGTTTGGCGTGATCATAAATGTTGGGACTCTGTTGAAAATCCTTAATTTTAAATTATATCAATTGATATGTTTCTGTGGTGGAGAAGTTGTGGTTGTTGGTTTGGAAATTTCTTGCTTGTAAAAGCGGACTACCTTCTGCACGTAGTCAGCCGTAAAGCCTTTATCGCAGCCTGTATAATTACCAGTCATCCACCAACAAGCGACACCACGCACAGCACTATTTTCATTATTTTTAGTGGCTGTAAATTGCTTATTTAACTCCCGGTTAGTAATACAGGAAATAACTTGACGGGCTATTTTCGGATCATTTTCAAACTGAGTCGGTGTTAATTCTTTTTTCAGACAAGTTTTTGTCCAACCTTTGAGAGTTTCGGGTTTAACTTGCCATTCGCTATAATAGCCATCATTGCGCTTTTTTGTTTTAGGTGCAGCGAGTCGTAAAGCTTCTACCATTGCTGCAACTTGGGTATCAGAAACAGGCTGTTTGGCTTGTGCTAAGGATGGTAAAATTCCTAAGCTAATAATAATGCCACTAAATATAAATGCTATGGGGTTTTTCTTCATGATTTTAGAATTATTGAAAATGTAAATTACAGCTATTTTCAGGTAAATATACTACAAACCGACCTCTCTCCAAACCTCTCTCCTGCAAGGAGAGAGGCTTTGATTAACTCCCCTTTCAGCAACAAAAGTTTTTCCTTTTCCCTCTCCTTTTAGGAGAGGGTTAGGGAGAGGTAGGGAAGGGGCTGGGGTTTAGGTCTAATAATTGTGGTTCAAATATATAAAAACTGCTGTAATGAATTACAACTCTTAATTATATGATCTCATGTTGGGTTTCCTTGCGTCAACCCAACCTACGCAAAATTGGCATTTAATAAATCTTCAATAGCACTAGTTTCAGTTGGTAATGCGGCGGTTAAAACTTCACTCCCTGATTCTGTAACTAATACATCATCTTCAATGCGAATACCTCGCACATCTGCAAATTGTTCTAAACGTTCCCAATTGACTAAATATTGATATTGAGAACGAGTTTTTGGATCATTTAAAATTGCCGGAACTTGATAAAATCCTGGTTCAATTGTGACTAACATTCCTGGACGTAAGGGACGATTTAATCTTAAATAACTTAAACCAAAGCGGCTACTTCTACTTCTGCCTTGATCATAACCGGCTATGTCTCCCAAATCTTCCATATCATGAACATCTAAACCTAAAAGATGTCCAATTCCGTGAGGAAAAAATAAAGCATGAAGATCCATTTTTACTAAATCTTCTGGTTTACCTTGCAAAATTCCTAAATCTACTAAACCTTCAGCAATTATAGTTGCTGCTAATAGATGAATTTCTGCATATTCTACACCAGGGGCGATGTTTTGAATACAAGCATCATGGGCAGCTAAAACAATATCATAAATGTCTTTTTGGGTTGATGAAAACTTACCAGAAACAGGCCAGGTGCGGGTAATATCAGCCGCCCAACCTGTCTGGGTTTCCGCACCCACGTCGGCTAAAAGTAAATCTCCTGGTTGCAGAGAGTGGTAATAATGATTATTGTGTAAAACTTCACCATGAACTGTCACAATACTGGTGTAAGCAGTGGTCATGTTCTCAGCCATAATTACTGCTTCCATTGCGGCGCGGACTTCTGATTCTTGTTTAGCTGAAGATGTTGCTGCCATTCCTGCCTTGTGTGCTGTTACACTCACGACCGCTGCTTTACGTAATTCTATCAATGCTGCTGCATCATGGGTAAGCCGCAGAGAAACAATGGCTTTCGCTAGTTCTAAATCAATGCCTTCCAGTTGAGTTTTTGGTAAAATGAATCTATCTAAAAGTTGGGTTTGCTGTGTCCAAGTAGTTGCATCTTGTACTGGCAAGGTCGCCACGTCTTCTAAGTAATTTGCTAATTCTGCCATTGTTTTGGCTTCATCTGCGCCTATTTTGGCGGCAATTTCTTCACGATTTGGGGTTTCTCCATGCCAGAGGGCGCTACTGGGGTGGGGGTCATCTATAAATAGTTGTAGGTTGCCACTTTCTAGGCGAATGGCGGCATTTTGGAGAGGAATTCCGGCGAAATAAAGGAAATGGCTATTGGCGCGGTGGGGGAAGGTATTGGCGGGGAAGTTGCGGGGACTGCTACTACCTGACCAGAGAACGGCGGGTAAGTCTATGATTTCTGCGAGTTTTTGGCGACGGTGACGGAGAATTTCTGGGAGGTTTGTGTACATAGGAGAATTAGATTTTAGTCTCACGCAAAGGCGCAAAGACGCA
>NZ_JAAVWA010000054.1:0-19901 GCF_017355725.1 Anabaena sp. 54 | reverse complement strand
CCCACTCCCCCCACTCCCCCACTCCCCCCACTCCCTCTGACTCCTTCAACTAACAACTAATGATTGGGCGCAGGCCCTGCGCCCCTACTAAAATTATGACTAAAGCAGTTTTTCGCAATCTGGTGGTGAACAAGGGTAAATTAAGAGACTTGATTTCCTGGTCTTTTACCCATTATGGGACGGCGCGGACGGCGGTGATGGCAGATAAACTCAAGGAGTTGGGTTTTCGCTATGCTACCAAGGCGGGTGTGTCTATTAGTGTGGATGATTTGATGATTCCTCCTTCTAAGAAGGAATTGCTGGAGGCGGCGGAGACGGAAATTTTGGCGACGGAGGAACGCTATCAACGAGGGGAAATTACTGAAGTTGAACGTTTCCAAAAGGTAATTGATACTTGGAATAGTACCTCAGAAGCGCTCAAGGATGAGGTGGTGGTGCATTTCAAAAAAACCAATCCCCTCAATTCTGTGTATATGATGGCTTTTTCGGGGGCGCGGGGCAATATTTCTCAGGTGCGGCAGTTGGTGGGGATGCGGGGACTGATGGCAGATCCCCAGGGGGAAATTATTGATTTACCAATTAAGACTAATTTCCGTGAGGGGTTGACGGTAACGGAATATATTATTTCTAGTTATGGGGCGCGGAAGGGGCTGGTGGATACGGCGCTGCGGACTGCGGATTCGGGGTATTTGACCCGGCGGTTGGTGGATGTGTCCCAGGATGTGATTGTGCGGGAGTTTGACTGTGGCACTAATCGTGGTTTGACGATTGGGGCAATGGTGGAGGGGAATAAAACTCTGATTAAACTGGCGACGCGGTTGATGGGTCGAGTGGTGGGTGAGGATGTGGTGCATCCAGAAACGGGGGAAATCATTGCCCCTCGGAATACCCCTATTGATGATGATTTGGCGATCGCCATCCAAAAAGCCGGAGTACAGAAGGTGACTGTCCGCAGTCCTTTGACCTGTGAGGCGGCGCGGTCGGTGTGTCAGCACTGCTATGGTTGGAGTTTAGCCCATGCCAAGATGGTGGATCTAGGGGAAGCTGTGGGGATTATTGCGGCGCAAAGTATTGGCGAACCGGGAACCCAGTTAACCATGCGGACTTTCCACACCGGGGGTGTATTCACAGGGGAAGTAGCCCAACAGGTGCGATCGCAGGTGTCAGGAACGGTAAAAATTCCCCGCAAGTTACAAACCCGTCCCTATCGGACTCGACATGGTGAAGATGCTTTGTATGTGGAAGCCAATGGGACTTTGACGATTGAAGGGGATAAGAAATCGGGAACGGGGGAAAGCCAAGAAATTGCTGTTACCCAAGGTTCAACGCTGTATATCCACAATGGTCAACAGGTACTAGCGGATCACTTGGTGGCTGAGGTGGCGCTGGGAGGCAGAACTACCAGAACCAATACAGAAAAAGCCGTCAAGGATGTGGCTACCGACTTGGCTGGGGAAGTGAAGTTTGCCGATGTGGTGGCGGAACAAAAAACCGACCGTCAGGGCAATACCACTGTCACCGCCTCTAGAGGGGGGTTGATTTGGATTCTGTCGGGGGATGTATATAATTTACTGCCCGGAGCAGAATTGGTGGTAAAAAATGGCGATGCGATCGCTACCAATGGAGTCTTAGCGGAAACCAAATTAACCACAGTTCATGGGGGTGTGGTGCGGTTGCCAGAAGCGATTCCAGGGAAAGCCACCAGGGAAATTGAGATTATTACCGCTTCCGTAGTGTTGGATCAGGCAGCAGTAACAATCCAGAGTTCCCAAGGACGGAATAATTACCTGATTACCACTACCAATCCCGATAATGGGGCGATATCGGAGTTTAACTTGCGGGCGACTCCAGGGGCGAAGGTACAAAATGGTCAGGTAGTGGCAGAATTGATTGATGACCAGTACCGGACAACCACCGGGGGCTTACTGAAGTTTGGCGAAGTGGAGGTACAGAAAAAAGGTAAGGCGAAATTGGGCTATGAGGTAGTCCAGGGGGGAACACTGCTGTGGATACCAGAAGAAACCCATGAGGTGAATAAGGATATTTCCTTGTTACGGGTGGAAGATGGACAGTATGTGGAAGCGGGGACGGAAGTAGTCCAGGACATCTTCTGTCAAACTGGTGGGGTAGTGGAAGTTACCCAAAAGAACGACATTTTACGGGAAGTAGTGATTAAACCCGGTGAACTGTTGATGGTAGATGATCCAGAGACAGCGATCGCCCATGACAATACATTTTTGCAACCCGGTGAGGAACTGCAAGGAACTGTAGCTACGGAATTGCGCTATGTTCAGTATGTGGAAACTCCTGAAGGTCCAGGGTTGCTGAGTCGTCCGGTGGTAGAATTTGCTGTCCCCACCAACCCTGATGTTCCAGCCACCACTTCCGTCAGTCAGCAGACAGGGCGCTCGATTCAACTGCGGGCGGTGCAAAGGATTCCCTACAAGGATTCAGAACGGGTGAAGTCGGTGGAGGGTGTGGAACTGCTACGGACACAGATAGTATTAGAAATTGAGCAGGAGACGGAGGGAGAACACGGCAGTTCACCTTTGGCGGCGGACATTGAACTGATTACAGACCCAGAAGATGGGGAGATTCAAAGACTACAGTTAGTAATTTTAGAGTCTTTGGTAGTGCGCCGCGACATTACCGCCGATGCCACCCAAGGCAGTACCCAAACTAATTTGGAAGTGGTGGATGGTGACACCATTGAACCGGGGGCTGTGGTAGCCCGGACGAAGATATTATGTAAGGAAGGGGGGATAGTCCGGGGTGTGCAACAGGGGGCAGAAACAGTCCGCCGTTGTTTAGTATTGCGTGCCAATGATTTGGTGACGGTGAATACCAATGTCTTACCCACCGTCAGTAAAGGTGATTTGGTCGTGGAAGGAAGTGCGTTAACTCCCGGTATATTCGCTGCGGAGTCGGGGCAGGTGGTGGAAGTAGTCAGTAGTCAGTCGTCAGTGGTCAGTGGCAAAACAACGGACAACGGACAACACTTCGACAAGCTCAGTGCATCGCTGACAAAGGACAATTCAGCTTACACCATTACCCTCCGCGTCGGTCGTCCTTACCGGGTGAGTCCGGGGGCGGTGTTACAGGTAGAAGATGGGGACTTGGTGCAACGGGGTGACAACTTAGTGCTGTTGGTATTTGAACGGGCTAAGACTGGAGACATTATTCAAGGTTTGCCCCGGATTGAGGAACTGCTAGAAGCCCGTAAACCCAAGGAAGCTTGTATTTTAGCCCGTCGTCCGGGGGAAGTGAAGATTGTCTATGGCGATGGGGATGAGGTGACATCCATCACCAGAGAAGCCTATGCCATTAAAATTGTTGAAGCCAATGGCACAGTCACCGACTATCCCCTTGGACCTGGGCAAAACCTGATTGTTCCCGACGGGGCGCACATTGTAGCCGGACAACCCCTCACCGACGGACCCTCCAACCCCCATGAGATTCTGGAAATATTCTTCAGTTTGGGGTCAGAGGATGGGATCTATGCCTGTGCAAGCCACGCTTTGCAGAAGGTACAAACCTTTTTGGTGAATGAAGTACAGATGGTGTACCAATCCCAAGGCATTGACATTTCCGACAAACACATCGAGGTAATTGTCCGGCAAATGACCAACAAAGTGCGGATTGATGACGGTGGCGACACAACCATGCTACCGGGGGAACTGGTAGAACTCCGGCAGGTGGAACAGGTGAACGAAGCTATGGCAATTACCGGTGGGGCGAGGGCAGAATACACTCCCATGCTATTGGGGATTACCAAAGCATCGCTGAACACCGACAGTTTCATCTCTGCGGCTTCTTTCCAAGAAACCACCAGGGTCTTAACAGAAGCCGCCATTGAGGGCAAATCGGACTGGCTGCGGGGACTGAAGGAAAACGTGATCATTGGGCGCTTGATTCCTGCGGGGACTGGCTACAACACCTACGAAGAAGCGGGGGTAATTGATGATTACGTAGTAGATATGGGCAGTGGCATCTTAGATGAAGTAGATGATTCATTGGACATGGTACTAGACGACCGCACCGCAAAACTCTACAACCTCGACGCACCGGGCATGGGCGATAGTGGCTTTGGTAGCAAAATAGGAGAACGGCTACTACTCGATGAGGATGATTTAATTGCTGATGAAATTAACGACCTAGTTATAGAAGATGACGATGATTTCGGAGAAGAAGAGGAAGATGATGACGACGATGATTTTGATGATGAATAAACTCTAGGACACTGCGGCGAAGGGACTTCCAAATAAAAAAATACTCAACCACCTAACGCAAAAATCTCTCAAACCCTTATTCCTCTGTGTCCTCTGCGCCTCTGTGGTTCGTTAATCAGGATAATTTATTTCTTGGAAGTCCCTAATAGCATTAACGTAAAACCCATAGCCCGCCTAGTCTAATAGCAGAAGTCATCTGAAGAAGGCTACGGTGTAAACACAAGTTAAATTACCCCCCTTAATCCCCCCTTATCAAGGGGGGAAACCGGAAAAATTAGTTCCCTCCCCTTCACAAGGGGAGGGTTAGGGTGGGGTAATTTGAGGAATAATGGTGATTCGATAACCTGTGTGTACACCGTACTTACAAAGGGGGGCTAAATTCCTCAAAGTCCCCCTTTTCAAAGGGGATTTAGGGGGATCTGCGGGTGTCAGATCCCACACGAAAAAGTTTTCAAACAACCTCTTAGAGACTTCCAAATAAAAAAATGTCCCAAAACTAACGCAAAAACCCTCCCTATTTCTTCTCTCTCTGTGTTCTCTGTGCCTCTGTGGTTCGTTTGTTCATTTATTTATTGGGATAATTTATTTCCTAGAAGTCCCTTAATCAGATTTAAGCCAGTTTTCTACTGATATCTGAATCTGTTCCCTTGCCCCAAGGACAATTTTTAACACCCACCTACTTATATCCATTATTAAAAATCACCCAGCTTGATCTTAATTCCAGAATCTAGGGGAGGAACTTTTAGATATTCAACTGGCTCATAAGGGTTACGATTTGAGTTATTACTGGGGCATAATTTCAAAAAAGACTCTGGATTCTTGATATAATCAAGAGGATTTATTTTCTTACATTCTGGCTTGCTGATACTGAAATATGGTTCAGGATTGACTTGGGGCATCTGATACCAATAACTGTCAATTGTGATTGGTTGTGTGATTAACTCTGCTGATTGATCATGTTCAACTCCGATAGGAGAAACTGGTTGAGGTTTGGCATTTATACTTTTATGAGCAAAAAACTCACATAATAAAAAAGTTAGGATTAAAAAAGGTAATTTCATTTGATAATGGTGAAGATGTGGAAAGTTTTTTGGTTTAGAGACTTCCAAGAAATAAATTATCCCAAGAAACGAACCACAGAGGCACAGAGTACACAGAGAGAGAATTTTTGCATCAGTTTTGGGACATTTTTTTATTTGGAAGTCTCTTATGATTACAATAACAAATTTTTAATTCACTTATGACAACAGAAATAAACTTACCAACCTTAGCTAGTTTAGAATATCATGCCTATATTGATAATGATGGTGAAGTCATAGTCACCTTTCAAGAAAAAATTGGAGTTTACGCGATTTTTAATCAGGATAAAATTCTGCAATTTGTTGGCTATTCTCGTGATATTTATCTAAGTTTAAAGCAGCATTTAGTCCGTCAACCTCAAAATTGTTATTGGGTAAAGGTACAAACCATAGAACGTCCTAATCGAACAATTTTGGAAGCTATTGAAAATGCTTGGATTACGGAAAATGCTAATCCTGATATTCCGAACATCGAAAATAAACAAAAATGGAATAATCCTATAGATGTGAAAGAATTAATGACACCAGAAGAACAAAATAATTATCAAAATATAGCTATTGATGAATTCGGAAAAAGCAAGGTTTTAAAAAATGTGGCGCGGCGGGTTGAAGAAGAAATTTTAGGAGTTCTCAAAGACCGGGGAGTCAATACTCAAATCCGCTTTAATCCAAAATTAAAAGAAACAGGATTATTAGATTTAAAATGAACATCAGAGACTGGGAACGAGACGAATCCCTACCACATCTCGTTCCTAGTCTCTGACTAGGAATGCAGGTAATGAGGCTCTGCCTCTAATATCATAAGAATATCCGGTAAGTGGGAAACTCAGTGGCTTGGCTCCCTGAGAGGAAAGCGACACGGGCGGTTTTAACCGCTTTGAATCTTTTTTCATTACCGCCTTGGAGTTAAGAAATTCGGGGTACTTTTGTGGTGTACTTTCAACGGGACAATTACCGATTCAAATTTCCCAACTCTGTACGCATAATGTGTTGCTCCGAAGAGCCTCCCATTTCTGGGGTAATGTTATACTCCGCAAGGGAATAAATTGAGCTTTTGCTTAAAGGTAATATATGGATGTAAAAACGCAAGTTATTACCTTTTCAAGTATAGCTAGATGCCTCCGGCACGCTGGCGCGAACGACCAGTTATAAGAGCTTGCTTGAGCTTGCAACACTGTTCCAGTGACCTTAGAACTGTTTAATCACAAGCGACAGAGCGGGGAACTAGTGAAGCAGCGCGGTCTTGGGGGTTTCCCCCATGAGCGACTGCTGAACCCCGAAGGGGCTACGCATTCGGTGGGTGTCGTGACTCAAATAACGGCTACCATGAGACTAAGCTCAGGGTGGTCTGGTCAGTACAGCTTGTTTGATTACTCTTGCAAGCTCAGTCCCTTTAGGGCTGGGTTACTGACTGACTATCTATATCAATAGGATTTCAGGGCTTTGGCAATAGTATTGACTAGACAGTCTAGTATGCATTTTAAGGTAGAGGTTGTTGACACTCCCCGCGTCTTTAGACCGGGGATTCTATAGAGAGTTTCAGTCTATATCTCTCAGTTATCCCAGCTTCAGGCAGGGTTCCTTAAATATTTGGGTTCCTGCCCTGATCCTGTTTGCCATTACCGGCAGAATCATCTCTGACAAGCGTAACTTTCCGAGAGTCCCCCGGTAGGTTTTTAATGTCTTTGCTGACAATTTAACTGTATCACGAATATGGATTAAAATTTGAAGTTATTTCAAATTTTTAAATTAATGTCAATGCAGGATAAAGGAAAGCCTCTAGCCTTCATCCCTTGTCTAAAGCACAGATGTAGCTGACTTAGGAAGCTACATCTTCAAGGGTTTTCGGCATTTCCCTTATAATTTAGTATGCTACTATGTCTCAAACTGCGCCAACATCTCCAGACAATTTTCTTAATGTTCCTATACCACCATCTAAGCAGCGAAAGGGTAAAAAACCAATTCCTTTGTTATTGGGGTTGTTAGTCGTGGGGGGTAGTCTTGGTTATGTCCTGTGGCAAAATCGCCCCCAGGGAGAAGTAGATGTACTCAAATTAAGTGGTAGAATCGAGGGCTACGAAACCGAAATCGAAATCGGGATTAAACGTTCGGGAAGAATCGAGTCCATTGCCTTGAGAGAAGGGGCTTATGTCAAAAAAGGACAAGAATTAATTAAGTTAGACGACAGTAATGATCAACTGTTACAAGAGAAATTACGAGGCACTGAAGCACGATTAACATCTGCACAATCCGATGAACAACAGGCGATCGCAGAGGTGGATAGAGTGCAAAGTGAACTTGAACAAATTAACAGTCAAATTAGGGAAGCAAAGCTGAATTTACAACAGTCCGAGGGGGATACCCAAGGACGAATTCAACAGGCAAAATCTAATGTAGCGGCGGCTAAGGCTCAATTATTACAAACTCAAGCTCAAGTGAAGCAAACAGAGGCAGAGGTAAAATTAGCGAGAATTAACAGCGATCGCTATGCCCAGCTTATCAAAGAAGGCGCTATTAATCAACAACAATTTGACCAATCACAAACCACATTAGAGACAGCCATAGCCACTCTAGAAGCCCGAAAAGCGGCTGTAAATGCGGCACGAGAACAATTAAGCGCTATCCAAGGGGCATTAACTCAAACCCAAACCACAGGCTTTAATCCTGGCATTCGTAATGCTCAATTAGAAGCATTAAGCAGAAAAAAAGACCAGAGTTTTGCTCAAATGAAATCTGCTCAGGCTAAAGTCAGATCGGCTCATGGTAAAGTCAGAGATGCCTTAGCATCAAAACAGCAAATCCTCACCCAAATAGCAGACTCGAAAAAAGATTTAAATGTTGTTAGTCCTTTAGATGGGGTAATAACTTCTCGCAGTGCAGAACCCGGTACAGTAGTTAGTAGTCAAACCAAAATTTTAACAATAGTTGATCCCAAAAATATAAAATATATATCTGCGAGGTTTTATTCCTGAAGGTGATATTGGCAAAGTCCGATTGGGACAAATTACTAAAATCTTTCTAGATTCTGCACCGGAAAAACCCCTAAATGGTAAAGTAATTTCTATTGATCCTCAAGCTTCTTTTACTACAGAAAATATTTACTTCCAAAAAGATCGGGTGCGACAAGTAATAGGAGTTCGCATTCGAGTGGAAAATCCTCAAGGTTGTTTTAATCCCGAAAATCCCTATAAAGAATCAGATTTACCCTGTGCTAAAATCGGAATGCCGGCAGATGCGGAAATTAGGTTACAAGGTAATTAAGAGAAACAAACCACAGAGGCACAGAGGACACGGAGAAATGAGAGTTTAAAATATTTTCTGCATAAGTCATGGGGAGTTAAGAATGACTAATTACCAATCACCAATTACCAATTAGCCATTACCAATTACCAATTACCAAACAGAGGCTATTAAGGTTAGTAATTTACAAAAGAAGGGAACAGGGAACTCTTAACTGGGAACAGGGAGCAAATAAGAAACACTCATTTGCACCAGTTTAAAGCTCAGTCAAAAAAAGGATGTTTTTAAAAGATGCGTAGCACGAAAAAAACAGTGTCATTATTTCAATCTCATGTTTTTAAACATGAGTTTTTCCTGTTCCCTGTTGCCCGTTCCCTGTTCCCTCTGACATAAAGATTATGGGAAGTTAGCCGCAGTTAGAGGAATTAATTTTACTGTTAATAAGGGGGAAATGTTTGGTTTGATTGGTCCTGATGGTGCGGGGAAAACTACCACTTTTCACATTTTAGGTGGTGTGATGGTAGCGACTGCGGGGGAAGTTTTGGTATTTGGTCAACCTGCACGAGATGCGCGGTTAATGACGGGATATTTAACACAACAATTTTCTCTATATTTGGATTTGAGTATTGATGAAAATTTACGTTATGCGGGAGGTTTACGACAAGTTGATGATGATTTGTTATGGGAACGTCGTCATAAGTATCTGACATTAATGAGTTTAGAACAATTTGGCGAGAGGTACTATTCAAAGAGTTACCAATTTCTTTATGCAGCAAGAAGGACTTTTACCAGCTACTAAAAGAATTACCGCTAGAATCCGTTTGTGGTTTAATCCTGGTAGATTAGAATCTCTATATATTGTTCCCGGAGTATATGGTGTAATTCTATGGATTTTTCCATCTTTACTAACAGCGATCGCAATGGTTAGAGAAAAAGAAAAAGGGACTATTTTACAAGTTTATGCTTCTAGTATCAGTGCCACAGAATTATTATTAGGTAAAGGCATGGCTTATCTATTAATTGCCATAACTGAAGCATTAGTTGTGATAGGATTAGGGGGAATTATTTTTAAATTAAGCGTTGTTAATAAACCTATCACTTTATTACTGGGAACTTTAATATTTTTGATAGATAGTGTAATGTTTGGTTTACTTGTTGGAGTCCGTAGCAATAACCAAAATTCAGCGGTACAAATCATTTCTCTGGTGGGGTTTATTACCTCTTTGTTATTATGGGAATTGTGGTATTTAATTTGCCATTTCGGGGGAGTTTTTTGCTATTTATTTCTTTATCAAGTATGTATGTATTTGTGGGAATTAGTTTAGGAATTATGTTAGCGACTGTTTGCCGTTCTCAACAACAAGTATTACTCACATCTTTCTTTATTAATTTACCAATGGTGCAGACATCTGGGGCAATTTCTCCGATTGAAGCTATGCCTCCTTTTTTCCAAGTTTTATCTTTATTAAATCCTCTTCGTCATTACATCACCATTGTGCGGGGTATTTTACTTAAAGGAGTTGGTTTAGATGTGCTGTGGATTCATGTTTTAGCATTACTTGGTTTTGCTGTGGTGTTGTTGAGTATTAGTGTGAGTAAGTTTCGGAATCAGTTGAGTTAAGATAAATTGAAGATTTGCGAAATTCAAAAAAAGATAATTACAAAATTCCTTTTCCTAGTACCCGACGCTTCAACGCTACTATTTTAGGTCGCGCACCTTTACCTGAAAAACCTAAACCTTCTCGGAAAATCTCAGGCATATAAAATCGCTTTATTTCATCTTTTTGTTTATCTTCATAAATCACTCCCATGTCTTCTAATAATATTACTGTTTTTTGACCCATAGCAAACTCTTCTACATCAAAAGGAATTATCTTTTGAGTCGCAGGATATTTAGGAAGTGTATCTTCTACCCATGTTTTGAAAGCTGGATATTCTTCTTTAGCTTCTCTTACTTTTTCTTCACTACATGGTTTCAGAGCGCGACGAATTGCTGGAGGAGGTAAAAGTCGGCTTGTAGACCATTTTTCAAATTGTACTTCTTTAGCTCTATTTACTGTAATATCAGCTGCATTATACAAAAAACGGACAATATCTCTGGCTTGAAGTCTGCCTTTAAAATCTGTTAAAGCTGCAAATACCCAAGAAGCTGTGTAGGCTTCTTTAGCCTTATCTGTTCCCAGTGTTTTACCCCATAGTTGCTCTAATTCATCTATGATATTTTCTTTAGTTAGACTGTAAATACTATCTTTTTTTGCAGCTATTACTTTAGATTCGCTACAAATCCAATAAACTAATCTCAAGAAAGAATCTTGATTCCAATATAAATCATAAGCACGGTAAAGGCTTTCAAACTGGCTTGAATTTTGAGTAATTGTATATCTGATAAAATCACGACGTAAGAAAATTATTACACCAAGATGAGATTGCCTAATTTCTGATAATTCCTTTGGTAAATCATCAATTAAAGCTCTTAAAGCAATCTTCTCTTGATTACTAGAACCGATCTCCTTAAATATATCTTCTAATCCATCAAACAAAAAGATAATTTTTAATGCTTTATCTTTTAAATATTGATTTATTTTACCAAGTGTATTAGGAGTATCTATATTTGGATTAATACCTATAGCTCTGCCAATTTCACCAACCCAGAATTCCGTCCATTTTGGTTCATTCCAGTCTTCGTATTTAACTGCATTTTTAACCCTAGTAGCATACTCTAAAGGTTTAAATTCAGAACTATTATTACCCAAAGCTTCTCTAACCTCATTTCTAGCTTTTTTGATAACAATTTTTGCATTATCCTGAACATTACTAGACTCAAGTAAAGGAAATATATGGGTTTTTGACTCAGTTTGATTATTTGTATGATCAATATAATTCAGAAAATTTTCCCAATATTTAAACCGTGATAACTGTATATAATTAAAAGTCTTTCCAGCCCCTTTAGCTCCAATTGATACTATATGAGGTAATTTATCTCTAAAGTTAGTAACTAAGTTCCGCAAAGGTTCTGTTATCAGCAAATCTTCTCCTTGTCCTTGTTCAGCGTTCTCATATCTCCGGCACAAATCTCTAAGTCTTTGAACAGATTGCTGTAAATTGTTTTCCGGTGTATTATCTGAGATTGATTCTTGATTTTTTGGATTTGGTAACTGTTGTTTTGCCCACTCTATAGCAATTCCCATGACTGAAATTGAAGTTCTATTTAATTTAGAGCGTGCATCTTCCCAGTCATTTACATAAAGTAATTCCTCTACAAAATAAGCTTCTTTTATTTCCAATCTTGGCTCATCTAACTTATCTTCTTGTGATTGTACATAAGCAGATATTAGTTCTACTAAGGCAGTATCAAATGCTGGTAATTTTTTAAATTCTTCTTTTAACATACTGATTACTATTGATGGATCATAGTATTCTTTATCTTTAACTTCTGCTTCTAATGGTGCAACTTTGCCAATTTGTTTTAAAACCAAACTTGTACCCTGAATAGATTGATCATTGATTGTTGTTACAAGAAAACGCTGGATTCTGGGGTCAAAAATTATGGGACTAGATATTTCACTTAAACCTGCTCTCAAATCTATAAAAACATAATCTACACCTAAAATTTCACCTAAATGATGAATAGCATTACCATATTCCCATGTTCCATCTATACCTCTGACTAAATGTTCAGGTAAAATAGGTATATCTAATAATTCATTTTCTTTTAGAAATGCAGGTAAAAAATAAATTTGTGAATTTCCTTCATGTTTCACTGATTTTTTTACTTCGTTAGCAAATAAAGCAAGTGCTTCTTCTCTATTAATTGGTGAATAATGGTAAACTTCTAAAAAATTAATAAAAGAAACGGATGGTTGTTGTTTTGCCAACGCATTCCAATAGGTAAGACCTGGTGCTTCCAAATCAGCATCAATAACTAACACATTTATAGACTTATTTAACTCTTTAGCTCTATCTAACAAAGCAAAAAGATGGGCTGTTAAATTTAATGTTCTTCCTACACCACCTTTAAAAGAATAGAACGCTATTAAACTAGGTTTTTCTGTATATGCTTCTGGGAGCTTAACTATTTTTTTGACAGCAGGTTCTGTCTCTGAATCACTTTCTAAATAAGCAATTTCTTCCCAAAAAGGACGTATCTCAATATCTGTTATATAAGGTTCTTCTTCTGAGATAAATTCTACGGGTAATGTAGCATCACCAATATCAAATCGAATAACAGATTCCTCTTCATCGTACCAATCTCCAAACCATTCTTTTAATACGTCATTGACTTTATTTATAAAATTTTCATCAGAAATATTTATTTCTACAGCATCAGAAAAACACCTAATACTTACTATGTTCTCTGGTAAATTAGTCCCATAGTTAGTTTTGCGTCGAAAAATTCTTCTAATATCAAGCCAAGTCAGTAATTTAAAATCTTTCATAGTCCTTGAAGTTCTTTTTTAATCAATTCAACAATGTTTAACAATTTTTCTTCTATGTCTTTGTCTGTTATTTTTTCCCGTTTATTCTCACTCTCATCTTTTTTTAAGATGAACTTCCCTCCATAGCGCCAAATCTGGTTAATGTTATCAGGCGTTAATTGTCGTTCTTGTTTTATCTTAACATGAGAATTATCCTGAATATCTTGAATAAATAACTGTTCTGGTAGTTTCCACATTTGCAATGAATTATTACCAGGGTATAAACCCTCTAACAACTCATTTATATCATGTCCATATTTTAATATTTCTGGACATAAATCAGTACGACTTACGTTCTTTCGCTTCATCAAAACTGCTTTTAAGCCACATTCAACGGCATAAAATAATAATAAGCGGTGGGCATTAGTTCGGACTCTATTATGATTATGATAGGCAGAAGAATTTTCACGCCATGCTCTTTGCATTTCCCTGTCTGTAAAAGTGATCGCCATTCCCGTTAACTAAGATTTTACTCAGTTATTTTACGTCAAAATCGCGCTACCCATTAACCGATCATACCGATATTTCAACTCATCCTCTGTTAAAGTCCAACACTCCCTAATTGATACATTTGTAATAAACCAAATCTTTCTGCGTGACTCTTGCTACTGGGGTTTACTTCTAGTCAATTCAATACTAATTTTGCCGCTAAAATCAGGAATAGGTGCAGCGGGTTTACTGAGAATAACTTGTACTTGATTAATCCCATTCCTATCCTCTAAAATACCATCAGCGATCGCCCCAGCTAGTCTTTCCACCAATGCAAACTTTGAGGTTTTTAGCAAATTTTGCACTAAGCTAATTATCTGCCGATAATCTATAGTATCTTCAATATTATCTGTTTTAGCGGGTTTAGAAAGATCCAACCATAATTTAACATCTACCTCAAACCATTGTCCTAATGCTTGTTCTTCTGGTAAAAATCCGGTATAACCATAGCCACGAATTCCTGTTAAATGAATACAGTCCATAATCTCTAATCAATGCAACTTACTTTTAATAATCTTAATCTTCTTTGGTCTTATGTATTAACAGAAACCCTCAAACGCTTGGGTTTAAATTGCGCTGTCATCTGTCCTGGTTCTCGTTCTACACCATTAACGGTGGCTTTTGTGCAACAAATACCAGATATTGAAGCTATTCCCATTTTAGATGAACGTTCAGCGGCTTTTTTTGCGTTGGGACAAGCCAAGGCAACGGGAAAACCTGTAGTATTAGTTTGTACTTCTGGAACTGCGGGGGCAAATTTTTATCCAGCGGTAATTGAAGCTAGGGAAAGTCGCGTACCTTTATTAATATTAACTACCGATAGACCAGCAGAATTACGGAATTGTCATTCTGGACAAACTATTGACCAAGTGAAATTATATGGTAATTATCCCAATTGGCAAGGGGAATTAGCTACACCTTCTCTAGATGTGGGAATGTTAGATTATCTCCGGCAAACGGTAATTCACGCTTGGGAACGTTGTCAATTTCCCAATTCTGGCGCAGTACATTTAAATATACCTTTTCGTGACCCTCTCGCGCCCATTCCTGATGGTACAGATTTTACCTTAGATGTGGAAGATTTCTTTGCGGGAATAGTTTCCACCCCATTACCAATTACCAATTACCAATTACCAATTACCAATTACCAAAAAGGCATTATTATCGCTGGTGTAGCCCAACCACAAGCCCCGGAGGAGTATTGTAGAGCGATCGCCAACCTTTGTCAAACTCTTCAATGGCCTGTTTTAGCTGAAGGACTTTCCCCGGTTAGAAATTACGCAGATTTAAATCCCTATTTAATTTCCACCTACGATATTATTCTCAGAAATCAAAACCTTGCCCAAGAATTAACTCCAGAAATAGTTATCCAAATTGGCGAAATGCCCACAAGTAAAGAATTACGTAATTGGTTAATTACTACTAATCCTCAACGTTTGATAATTGATAATTGTGATCAAAATTTAGACCCTTTACATGGAAAAACCACCCATTTAAGAATTTCAGTTACAGAAATTGGTAAGTTGGAAATTGCAAATTTAGGAAAAAGTGAATATTTACAAAAATGGTCTACAGTAGAAAAGCAAATCAGGAAAAATATTGATGATGATTTGGAAAATGTAGATGAATTAATCGAGAGTAAAATTGCTTGGTTAATTTCCCAAATCTTGCCACCGGAAACACCCATATTCATTGCTAATAGTATGCCAGTGCGAGATGTGGAATTTTTCTGGAAACCCAATAATTTAAGAATTAAACCCTATTTTAATCGGGGTGCAAATGGCATTGATGGTACACTTTCCACTGCGTTAGGAATAGCACATCATCAGCAAAGTAGTGTGATGTTAACAGGAGATTTATCTTTATTGCATGACACCAATGGTTTCTTGATTAGCAATAAATTTATTGGACATCTAACAATTATCTTAATTAATAACAACGGTGGAGGAATTTTTGAAATGTTACCCATTGCTAAATTCAATCCGCCTTTTGAAGAGTTTTTTGCTACTCCTCAAAATATTGATTTCTCTCATTTATGCGCGACTTACAAGGTGCAACATCAGTTAATTAGTTCTTGGGAAGAATTGCAAGATAACTTAAAACAACTACCAAAAATGGGAATTAGAGTTTTGGAAGTCAAGACAAACAGGAAAAGAGATGTGGTGTGGAGAAGAGAAAATTTAGTAAAATTTGGTAACTTGTAAGTAGTTCAAATATTCAGATCCCCGACTTCTTAGAGAAGTCGGGGATCTATGTTTAAGTCCCCTATCAAAACCGATTTCGATAAAATTTCCCCAAGTGCCACAGATAAAGATTAAACTAAAAAGTCTTGCAAAGCAAAACCTGTCAACCAAAATCAAGTAATTATGTCTAAGGTTCTTGTCTCCGACCCCATTGATCAAGTTGGTATTGATATTCTTTCCCAAGTAGCTACAGTTGATGTCAAAACCAGCCTCAAACCAGATGAACTCAAAGCCATCATTGGCGAGTATGACGCGCTGATGATCCGTTCTGGAACTCGCGTTACTCAAGAAATTATAGAAGCCGGTACAAAATTAAAAATTATTGGCCGTGCTGGCGTGGGTGTGGATAACGTTGATGTCCCCGCAGCTACCCGCAAAGGGATTATTGTCGTCAATTCCCCAGAAGGTAATACCATTGCCGCAGCCGAACACGCCTTAGCCATGATGTTGTCCTTATCTCGTCATATTCCTGATGCTAATGCTTCAGTAAAACGTGGTGAATGGGATCGTAAAAGTTATGTTGGTTCGGAAGTATACAAAAAAACCCTCGGCGTTGTCGGGTTAGGAAAAATTGGTTCTCATGTTGCCAGTGTCGCTAAGGCTATGGGCATGAAACTCCTCGCCTATGATCCATTTATCTCCACAGAAAGAGCCGAACAACTGGGTTGTCAACTGGTAGACTTAAATTTGCTATTCCAGCAAGCCGACTATATCACCTTACACATTCCCAAAACCACAGAAACTGCCAACTTAATCAACGCTAAAACTTTGGCGTTAATGAAACCCACTACCAGGATTATTAACTGCGCTCGTGGTGGCATTATTGATGAAGCGGCTTTAGCAGTGGCAATCAGAGATGGTGTAATTGCCGGGGCTGCATTAGATGTGTTCGATTCCGAACCATTAGGTGAATCGGAATTGCTACGCTTAGGTAAAGATGTTATTCTTACACCTCACCTCGGTGCTTCCACTGCTGAAGCCCAAGTTAACGTAGCCATAGATGTGGCTGAACAAATTCGGGATGTGTTATTAGGACTATCCGCCCGTTCCGCGGTGAATATTCCGGGACTTAGTCCTGATATCCTAGAAGAACTCAAGCCTTACATGGAATTAGCGGAAACCTTGGGGAACTTAGTTGGTCAACTCACCGGCGGTAGAGTTGAGACACTTAATGTTACACTGCAAGGAGAACTGGCAACTAATAAAAGTCAACCCTTGGTAATAGCTGCCCTGAAAGGACTTCTTTACCAAGCCCTGCGGGAACGGGTAAATTATGTCAACGCCACCATAGAAGCTAAAGAACGAGGAATTAGAGTTATTGAAACCAGGGACGCTTCGGCACGGGATTATGCTGGTTCGTTGCATCTTCAAGCCACAGGAACTCTAGGTACACATTCTGTTACAGGTGCTTTGTTGGGTGATAAGGAAATCCACTTAACGGATGTTGACGGTTTCCCCATTAACGTTCCCCCCAGCAAATATATGCTGTTTACTCGACACCGTGATATGCCCGGTATTATTGGTAAACTCGGTTCTCTACTGGGTAGCTTTAATGTCAATATTGCCAGTATGCAGGTAGGTCGGAAAATCGTTCGTGGTGATGCTGTTATGGCTCTCAGCATTGATGATCCTTTACCCGATGGCA
The DNA here is from genome assembly GCF_017355725.1 of Anabaena sp. 54. NCBI lineage: Bacteria > Bacillati > Cyanobacteriota > Cyanophyceae > Nostocales > Nostocaceae > Anabaena > Anabaena sp. 54. The sequence goes on along the minus strand of NZ_JAAVWA010000054.1, from coordinate 2,501 downwards.
TTTTAGCAGAAATTAAAAAAGTGGAAGGTATTCGAGACGCTTATACAGTCACACTTTAACTGTGATTTTTGGGATTTATTTGATGAAGATGATTAAATAATTTGAGAATTAGAAAAATCATCTTTAACTATGATTTTTGTGATTTATTTGATTAGGATGATTAGAAGGATTATCTTAATTATCCTAGTCATAAAAATCATAGTTTGTTTTCCCCAATCACCAATCACCAATCACCAATCACCAATCACCAATCACCAATCTAAAATTCTATGGCAAATACCTGGTGGGAATTAAATATTTTATCTGAACTAGATTTAGAAGAAACTATATTTTGGCGGTTAGAAAACTTTGGCTGTCGTGGTACAGCAGTAGAAATTAAGGGCAATGTCTCTTTTGTTAAGGCTTATTTACCCACCTTTAAAGTACAACTGCTAGATTTGGCTGCTTTATCGCTATGGCTGCGTCAAGATGCCCTGTGTGTAGGACTCACCGCACCCGTGGTGCATTGGGGCTTAATTGACGAAGAAGACTGGTCTAGTAGCTGGAAACAACATTGGCAACCTGAAGAAATAGGCGATCGCTTTCTCATTAACCCTGCTTGGTTACCTCTACCTGAATCCCTAGACCGATTGGTAATTCGTCTTGATCCAGGCGTAGCCTTTGGTACAGGTAATCATGCCACCACTCAACTATGTTTAGAATCCCTAGAAATGCGCTTCAGTGAAATCCCCCAATCCTTCCTAGACACAGAAGAACCAAGAAAACCTTTAATTATCGCCGATATTGGTTGTGGTTCAGGTATTCTAGGCGTTGGGGCAATATTATTAGGTGCGGGTAAAGTCTATGCCGTTGATAACGATCCTTTAGCCGTAAAATCTACTTTTAGTAATCGCACTCTGAATGAGATTCGTCCAGATTCTTTAATCCCTCTTGAGGGTAGTGTAGACATAGTCCGAAAAATCATTGATCAACCTGTAGACGGGATTGTTTGCAATATTTTAGCAGATGTAATTATCGAATTACTCCCAGAAATGACCGCCATTACCAAACCTAGCACTTGGGGTATATTCAGTGGTATTTTACTAGAACAATCTAAATCCGTTGCTGATGCTTTAGAACAAAATGGTTGGATTGTAGCTACTCTCTGGAAAAGAAAAGAATGGTGTTGTTTAAATGCCCGTCGTTCTTAATTATAATTTATGGATTTTTTCCTATTGGATATCACCAAAATTAATGGTAATTAAAATCAGCAAAGATTAAGAAAATATTGATAAAATCTAAATATCAATCCCTAACCAGCACTAATTTTCAATATGAACGACTCCATTGAAAACTACAATCCCAACAACGTAGCCGAAAAAAATGGCAACTTCATGGGATTACCATTTAATTACGATTCAGCCAACTTAATTATCTTCCCCATACCTTGGGAAGTCACGGTTTCCTATCGTGCCGGAACGGCCAACGGTCCACAGCAAATTTTAGATGCTTCACTGCAAATAGATTTATTTGATTTTGATCATCCTGATGGTTGGAAACAGGGAATATTTATGGTAGAAATTCCCCAGGAAATGATTGAAAAAAATAACTATTATCGTCAACAAGCAGCCATAATTATTGAACGTCAAGCCCAAGGTAAATCCCTAACAGACTCACCGGATTTAACTCCTATTCTAGAGGCAATTAACAAAGCAGGGGAACAGGTAAATCATTGGTTATTTACCCAAGCACAAGCAGCAATAAATCAAGGTAAACGAGTTGCTGTTATTGGTGGTGATCACAGTTCGCCATTAGGCTACTTTCAAGCTTTAGCTAATCAATATGATGACTGGGGTATTTTACATATTGATGCCCATGCAGACCTACGTAATGCCTATGAGGAATTTGAGTTTTCTCATGCGTCTATTATGTTTAATGCCATAAAAATACCGCAAATTTCTAAATTAGTCCAAGTAGGTGTACGAGATATTTGTCATGATGAAGTACAAATAATTAATCAATCAAATAATCGCATTATTGGTTATTATGATTCAGCAATTAAACAACAACTATATTCTGGTAAGACTTGGTTGTATTTATGTCGAGAAATTATCAATCATTTACCAGAAAAAGTTTATATTAGCTTCGACATTGATGGTTTAGACCCTAAACTTTGCCCCAACACAGGTACTCCTGTCCCTGGCGGACTGGAATTAGAACAAGTTTATTGTCTATTCCGCGAACTGGTAAATAGTGGTAGAAAAATTATTGGTTTTGATGTTTGTGAAGTTGGTGATGCTGAATGGGATGGTAATGTCGGGGCGCGAACAGTTTATAAGTTAGCAAATTTATTAGATTTATCTCAGAAATAGGGAACAGGGAACAGGGAACAGGGGACAGGGGACAGGGGACAGGTGACAGGGGACAGGGGACAGAAGTAATTTTCCAATTACCAATTACCAATTACCAATTACCAATTACCAATTACCAATTACCAATTACCAATTACCAATTACCAATTA
>NZ_JAAVWA010000007.1:0-194710 GCF_017355725.1 Anabaena sp. 54 | reverse complement strand
GGTAGGGGAGGTAGGGGAGGTAGGGGAGGGAAGAACAGAAGTTTTTTCCGATCATTACCCGTCAAAATAAATTTGACGAACTACTACACTCTCCTGAAATTATCAGCACCATACATCAATTTAACTAATTCGCTGTAAGTAACCCACTTTCTCTACTCCCTTTCCACTAGGTGTGCGTTGTTTTAGCGGAAATACGTCTAAATTTTATTGACAAAATACCAATTTAATGTATGAACCAATAAATCCCAATTTATTTATCCCTCTTCGGTCAGAGTGGGATAAGTAGTGAGACAGAATTAATTACACAATGTCATTGCGTAAGCGTTGCGTGGCGTTAGCCATATGGAACGTTGAAAACAAGGAGAGAAAATCTAGAAATGAAGTTACCACCAAAAATCACAATCGCAGATCACTTTAAAGATTTAGAAGACACAAGAGTTGAGAGCATTCAAAGAGGCTATAAACAAAGGATTTGAGGGATTCAAATATAGTGAATTCAGCACAAAAGAAGACGAGCATGGAGGAGAAGAAATCCGTCATTATCTCATGCTATCAGACATAAAATAAAGAATAGATCCAGACAATAAATGGCTAAATCTTCAAAGTGTAGGAATGGTAGAATATATACGACAACTCAATGGAAAAACTCAATTTAAAACCCGTTATTATATTAGTAGCTTGACGAATAATGCCGAATTATTAGGACAATCAGTCCACAGTCATTGGGGTATAGAAAACTCATTACATTGGGTTTTGGATGTAGCTTTTAGAGAAGATGATTGTCGGATAAGAAAGGATAACGCACCACAAAACTTTGCAGTTCTCCGTCATATAGCAGTTAATCTTTTAGGAAAAGAAAAAAGCCAAAAACTAGGAACTAAAAGTAAGCGTTTTTGTGCAGGATGGGATGATGAATATTTAGAAAAGATTTTAGAATGTATCTGATAAAAATCATAAAATATAGACAAACATAAATATAAACAATTTATTTTTCTGTTGATTCTACAATAGAATCTAGATTTTTGATGTCAAAAAATATAGCTATTAATATATAGAACTTAACAAAATAAATCCATCATCAAAAATAAATAATTACTCTAAATTTATTAAATTTTTAGGATACTAATAAAGGAATTTATCAGATTTTGAATGAAATGACATATTTTTCCATATTGATGCACTAATATAGTATTTTATCAAGATAATTTAGATGCGTTTCCCCTGACCCCCTTGCGGAGTATAGATTATGCAAGTTAGGCAGTACAACTTATTATTTAGTCGGTTGGGTGAAATAGCTACACTCTTTTTTAAACTAGGTGTTATTGGCTTTGGTGGACCAGTTGCCCATATTGCCATGATTGAAGATGAAGTGGTGAAGCGTCGTCGGTGGTTGACACAAGACCATTTTCTCGATTTATTAGGTGCAACCAATTTGATTCCTGGTCCCAATTCCACTGAAATGGCAATTCATGTGGGATATATTTATGCAGGATGGGCAGGGTTGATTGTCTCAGGTGTTTGTTTTATATTACCTGCGGTTTTAATAACAGGTATATTTGCCTGGATTTATGTTAATTATGGTAGTCTACCTCAAATTGCACCTTTACTTTATGGTATCAAACCTGCTGTTTTAGCGGTTATTGTCAATGCCCTCTGGGGGTTAGCAAAAAAAGCGGTTAAAAACCATCAATTACTGATTATTGCTATAGCTGTAGGACTATTGATATTAATTCGGCAAGTGAATGAAGTAATTGCCTTATTGTTTGGGGGATTACTAGGTATGATTTGGTTACATCCTAGAAATCAAGACAAACCACCAGGAAATAAACCTAACTTATTGATTGCTGTCTTAACTACAGGCGCAACTTTACAGACAACATCTACAATTAGTGCTATGGCAGGTACATCTATTCCTTTATGGCAATTAGGTTGGTTTTTTCTGAAAGTTGGTAGTGTTTTGTTTGGTGGTGGCTATGTGTTAATTGCATTTTTGCAAGGGGGATTAGTTCAAGAATATGGCTGGTTAACACAACAGCAGTTACTAGATGCGATCGCTATTGGTCAATTTACCCCTGGTCCAGTGCTGTCTACGGCCACCTTTATCGGTTATGTCTTAGCTGGTGTACCTGGTGCGATAGTAGCAACCATTGGTATTTTCCTACCATCTTTTCTCTTCGTTGCTGCCTTAAATCCGATTATTCCCCGTTTACGCAGTTCTGCTTGGACAAGATCATTTTTAGATGCTGTGAATGCCAGTGCTGTAGCACTGATGGTAGTAGCTGCCTTGCAACTGGGAATAGCTACTTTAAAAATAGCAAAACCACCCTATGTAGATATTTTGGGGATAGCGATCGCACTCATCTCCACAGTTTTGATTACTCGCTACCGCATCAATGCTGCTTGGCTAGTTTTAGGTAGTAGTTTAATTGGTTATGGTGCTATGGCTTTAGGTTATATCAAATAAAATACCTGTTATGGGTGTAGATAGAGCAAACAATCCCAGCAACAGTAAACCAAAAAGTTTTTCCCAAAAAGCGATTCCTATAAAACACTGATGCTATCATCAAACAATCAGTAATATAAAATACTTTTTAATTCCCAGTGTTCTAACCAGTAGATATCATATAGATAACAATTACTTATGATTGGCTGGGTAATAATTTCTTGACGCTAACCGGATGGAATATAAATGCTTTCAACGACTTGATATTTCCTCTGTAGGGCTTGAGATAAAAAAGCTAACATCTGTTTGAGTGTGAAAAGTGTGCGATAAATTAATCGACTACCCTTCCTTTTACGGCTGATTTTGAGCCATAGTAGATTCACCCAGATATTAACTAGAAGAAAGGATATTCCAATGAATAGTAATCTCAAAACTGGATTTTTGTTATTCGTCTTAATTCGACAAATATTTTTCAGACGATAACTAGTTTCAATGCCAAATCTTTTTCGATAATCTTGATAGATATAATTTAAATTTGTTTTGACCTTATAAGCAAGATAAACAAAGTATTGAACTCCATGCTTTTTATGCTTTCCCTTTCTATATTTACAGACAATCCATAAATCAAATGTGACGAAATCATCTTTGTCTCTTGTAATGGTATAGGTAGTTTTATAACTTTTTTTACCCTTGAGAAATTGTTTGATTCCTCCTTTTTTTCCAGTCTTGATAGCAGGCATAAGAAAGGGGATATCTAATGCCTGTAACCATCTAATTACAGGAGTATTAAAAAATCCTCTATCCAAGTAGAGTTTTTTTACATTTATTTTGAGGGGTTCAAGTTCTGCTAATAAATAAGTAATTAAAGCCACACTAGTATCTAATTGGCGAACACCTCTTATTGCCAGAGTTACACGCTTATTATTACTAATAACGTATAAAGTGGCATAGGCGTAAAATGAATTAGTACCAGATTTAGCTTCACTTCGATATATGTAGGGTAATTCTGACGGTGTTGGTTTACCATAATAACAAATTAAATTTAAATCAATCGCTATTTTTAAACACCCCTTTTTTAATCCTAAAGGAATTCGACTTTTTAATGCTTGATTTATTTGCGCTTCTAATTCCTCAAAATTATTAATTTTATTGAGATGATATCTAATATCATTAGCTGTCGGAATATTTTTTAACAATTTAGCTGTGTTTTCAATACTGTCTCCAGTGCTGGCTGCTTTAACCAGAATCTCGAATAAAGTTTGTTGGTCACAGGCTCCTTGCGTTTCAATCGAAAAATTTTCTACTAAACACTGAATAACCTGCGTCTTGGGTTTCTGAGTCGGTTAAAACGAGTTCTTCTGTAGATTCGCCCTGCGTGGCTTTTGTTAGAGATGAAACAGTCAATTTTTTCAACCAATATGCTACACACTACATTCATCATTTCATATTTTGACCCAGTGCAAATTACTATAACTATTTCTTATGTATTTAGTATTTTATATCACATAAATGTCTATCGTATTTTGTTGTTGATGCCTGCTTCGTCTGTAGCAATAGCGTTAGCATTCCGTAAAAATCGCTCTTTGGGAAAAACTTTTTGGTTTACTGAGCAATGAATATTGAGCAAATCGGTTGAAAAATGTACGGCGTTTTGGTAAAAATGGTATTTTCATGGGAGAAATTTCTGGTAACTGTTCACACTCCCCCCCTATCTTTAACGAGAGATCAAGGGTTTCGATAATTTTAGAGGGGGGGGGAGTGAATAACTACAAATTTGGTATTAAAAACAATGAAACCCTTTATTTATATGGGTTATGGGGTAAATAAACTCATATCTGGCATAACAGGTACGGAAGAACCGAAAATGATGAAGTCAATAATCGATGACTAAAATAGAAGTGATTAGGCGTTATGGGGTTTTAGTAGAATGAGTTGGACAGAAAAACTAGAGCAGTTAAAAGAGTTATTTATAGAAATGGATCAGGCTTTAATAGCCTATTCGGGAGGAGTTGACAGTACATTGGTGGCTAAGATTGCTTATGATGTGTTAGGCGATCGCGCATTGGCTGTAACTGCGGTTTCTCCTTCTCTATTACCAGAAGAATTAGAAGACGCGAAAATTCAAGCCGCAACCATCGGAATTTCTCATAAAGTTGTCCAAACACAGGAAATGGACAATCCCAATTACACATCTAATCCAGTCAATCGTTGTTATTTTTGCAAAAGTGAATTACACGACACCCTCAAACCCTTGGCCTTAGAGTTGGGTTATCCTTATGTAGTAGATGGTGTAAATGCCGATGATTTACATGATTATCGTCCCGGAATTCAAGCTGCAAAAGAAAGGGGTGCGCGATCGCCTTTAGCAGAAATCGGTGTTACCAAAGCCGAAGTTCGGCAAATTTCCCAACAATTAGGTTTACCTTGGTGGGACAAACCCGCTCAACCCTGTTTAAGTTCGCGCTTTCCCTACGGTGAAGAAATTACCATTGCCAAATTACAGCGAGTCGGTAGAGCCGAAATTTATTTACGAAATTTAGGTTGGCAAAATTTACGAGTCCGTTCTGAAGGTGATACAGCCAGAATTGAATTATCACCGGATAAAATTAAAGATTTTGTCTCAACTACAGATTTACCAACTTTAGTATCCGCATTTCAAAACTGGGGATTTATCTATGTCACCTTAGACTTAGAAGGCTATCGTAGTGGTAAATTAAATCAGGTTTTACCTCAAATTGCATTAACAAACTAGGGCTGATTCTTCTAAACTTGATGATTGTCAACTTTAGAAGAATTTCTCACATATTCCCTAAAAACTGAAGATAATTGAAACAAGATTTTATCATTTTTTCTTTTCGTGACTAACGTTAAACTGTGGAATAATTCTTATGGAATTACCCTGATTGTTTTTATGTCCGCAAAAGAATCTGATCTAAAAATTCAGGCTCAAGTAATATTAGATGCAATAGCTTTTACTTCCTTTGAGCAATGTCAACCCTTAAACCGCAGGTTTGATAACATACTCGAAGTCCTGGTATCTACGCTATTAGACACAAAACGGAAGGATTACTTTACATTGGTAAAGCACAAAATCTACGTAGTCGTTTCAGTGGAGGTCACAAAGCTTTTTTATGGGCATGGCTAGATAAATATAGAGACGAAGATGTGCGTATTGCAGTACAAGCAATTTCTCATTGGGAAAATCCTGGGCTATTATTGGAATTAGAAGCAATTATTCTCAGAGCTACTGAACCTCCTTACAACGTTCAAATACCAAGTGAGCAGTAACATTATGCAAGTAGAACTTTTAGAGCAACTTTCCGCTACTGACGCTAAAATTATCTTAGAACGCTTAGGAATGTGGATTAAATAAAATGCAGAAGTTGTGACAGGGGTATAGTAGACTAAAGAAGTAGGTATTAGGGAACAATATCGTGATAGAAATCTACTCTCCAATGCTAGAAAAGCAGATGCAAGATTACTATGAATCTCTATCGGAGAAAGACCGTAGGCGGTATGCAGCGATTGAAGCAAAAAAGCTTGGGTACGGGGGGATTGGATACATAAGTAAATTGTTGGGATGTAACTACAGAACAATCAATAGAGGGATGGAGGATCTGGAACAGCCGAGTAAAACCAGCAGTCCAAGAATTCGCCGTCCAGGAGGAGGAAGAAAAAAAGCACTGTTAACGATACCTGGAATCAATGAAGCATTCCTGACGGTAATAGAAACACACACAGCAGGTTCGCCAATGGACGAGGATATTAAATGGACAAACTTAACTCGTCAACAAATAGCAGACTTATTAGCCGAAAAAGGCATAAATATCAGTGTTACAGTTGTAGACCAATTACTCTGGGAACATAAATTTCGTAAACGCAAAGCAGTGAAAATGATTGCGTGTGGAAGTAGCGAAAATCGTAATGAGCAGTTTGAGAAGATTGAAAGCCTTAAAACCCAGTATTTTGCTGAGGGTAACCCAGTGATTAGTATGGACAGTAAAAAAAAGAGTTAATTGGCAATTTATATAGAGAAGGAAGTATTTATACTGATGCTCCAATCAAGGTATTAGACCACGACTTTCCATCTTTGGCAACAGGAATAGCAATTCCACATGGGTTATATGATTTAAAGGATAACATTGGTTTTATACAAATTGGTACTAGCCATGACACCAGCGAATTTGCCTGTGATTCAATCCGTTATTGGTGGAATAATTATGGCAAAAACCGCTACCAATTGGCTACCTCTATACTACTGTTATGTGATGGTGGTGGTAGCAACAGTTCTCGTTACTATGTATTCAAAGAAGCATTACAAGCTTTGGTGAATGAAATTGGAATTGAAATTCGCATTGCTCACTATCCTCCTTATACATCTAAGTACAATCCGATTGAGCATCGGCTGTTTCCACATCTAAGTCGGGCTTGTAAAGGTGTTATTTTCGACAGTGTTAACACTGTAGCTAAACTGATGGCAAAAGCTACTACTCAGAAAGGGTTACAGGTTTTTACGACCATCATTGATAAAGCCTACCAAACCGGTAAGAAAGTTGCTGAGGGTTTTAAAGAAACAATGGAGATTTTCTTTGATGATTTTTTGCCACAGTGGAACTATACTGCTAAACCACAACAACATTTAGAATTGTAAGTTATTTAATCCACATTCCTTACCAGAAAAAATCAAAGCAGCTTTAATTGCCCGTGCTGCTGAAATTGACTATCCAGTAGAAGCTATTATTGAAATGGCGTTCACGTAAGTAGGTGAACACAATAAAACCAAACTGTGTAAAGAAACGTAAAATCGCCCAAACCCTCTTCACTCTTGCCTCTTGCCTCTTGCCTCTTGCCTTTTGCCTTGCCATAACGACAATTTTCAACGCCAACCTACTTAGTGTCTCTGAAAGAGAATCGCTAGTTTCCTAGATACCGAAGCATTAGGTTTCGCAGACTGCAAACCAGGACGAGGACAATAGCAAACAACAAATATATATTAGTATTATTTTAAACTAATATATGATACGTAATTTACTAATATTTACAAATAATTATATACAAATCTTCCTCTATTTTAACTGTTGTGATAGAGAATAAAATCATTAACAGATGAACTTAAACCCTCTTTTAAATTGAGTATTTGAGTATTCACAAATTATTAGATATTTCTTGCTATCTTATTACAGAATGATTAAAAGATTTAAAAAATTCCAGATACCGTGATTGATCTAAATCAAGAATAAAAAGATTACGACGACATCTAGTAATGGCTGTATATATTAGTTCATCTGTAGTAAAATTATTGTCGAGTGATGAAATCATGATAATTTTTTATATAAAAACAACCCCAAGAAAAATCTTCACGCACTTGACTAATTTTGTCGTGTATATAATTTTTAAGCGTTATATTATATGTTAATATCAGAATATTAGGATGATTATCTGGACTTGATGAAACAGAACTGGATATTATTTTTAAAGCATTTACAGCCCTTTTTGCTAAAATACAAGTTTTTCCTGAACCTGCTACACCTTTTATTTTTCGTTGTTTTACTGGACTATTAATTAGTTCTTGTTGTTTAGAGGTATATTCTATAGGTTTTCCTTCCTCTCTTGAATGATATGGAGGTTGTAAATGACGTTTAAAGCTTTTGTAAAGAGTATCATTAAAAAATCTTGACTGTCTATGTAGATAATGTTTACGTAAAAATTGATTTAATGAATTTCTATTGAGTGAATCTTTACCTAAAATAACTAAATGACTAAGAAATCTTCGATATCTTTCGTTTTCATCGTCTTGAAATTTACCAGTTAAGAAATTATCAACCTTATCATAATTTTCACAATGAAAATAGATAGCACAGCTTACTACTCCCCAAGGGTTAGAATTTTCAATATGCAAATCATAAAGATTTTGCTTATAGCTGAGAACTTGATCAATAGGAGATTTTATTCTTGACCATTTTTTATGATCTTGAGTAACAAACCAATGTTTTTTATCATTGATGTCATAACTACCTAAATTCCAGTCTTTTACTTCAAAAATCATCACTCCCGCATCGGGACGCATAAGAATGATATCTGGACGATCTCCATTCAGAAAAGGTTGAAAATATATTTCATAATTATTATCCAAATTTTCCGATAAAAATTTAAGTAAATGCAACTCACCCTCAGTAGGTTTCGGGCGTAATTGATGAATTTGTTCTAATCAAGGAAAAACTTGTGCCATAAAAAACTACAGTGATAGTTGTATCAACTATATCATATCTAGCAAAAAACAAAACCTCCACTAAATAAATAGAGGAGGCATTGTTGTATTAAATAATAGACCTGGCATCGAGCTATTTTCACGTGGGGCTACCCCCAAACTATCGTCGCCGCAGCAGCGTTTCACCTCTGAGTTCGGGAAGGGATCAGTGTGGTTCCACCGCGCCATAGACACCAGGAAAGACTGGAGGGGGGCAGGGTGCGGGGGGAAAGAAGAATCTTTGTCTCCCTTGCTCCCTGCTCCCCTGCCTCTTACAGAAGCCCTGAAGACTGCATTTGAGAAAGAGAAATCACAATAACAAATTGAATAGAGGTCAAGCCCTCGGTCTATTAGTACCCCTCAGCTTCATACATTACTGTACTTCCACTTAGAGCCTATTAACGGGTGTTCTGCCCGTGACCTTACCTACTTTTTGTAGTGAGAGTACTCATCTTGAGGTGGGCTTCCCACTTAGATGCTTTCAGCGGTTATCCTCTCCGCACTTGGCTACCCAGCGTTTACTGTTGGTACAATAACTGGTACACCAGCGGTGCGTTCCTCCCGGTCCTCTCGTACTAAGGAGGACTCCTCTCAATACTCTTGCGCCTGCACCGGATATGGACCGAACTGTCTCACGACGTTCTGAACCCAGCTCACGTACCGCTTTAATGGGCGAACAGCCCAACCCTTGGGACGTACTTCCGCCCCAGGTTGCGATGAGCCGACATCGAGGTGCCAAACCTCCCCGTCGATGTGGACTCTTGGGGGAGATCAGCCTGTTATCCCTAGAGTAACTTTTATCCGTTGAGCGACGGCCATTCCACTCTGCGCCGTCGGATCACTAAGGCCTACTTTCGTACCTGCTCGACTTGTCGGTCTTGCAGTCAAGCTCCCTTCTGCCTTTACACTCTTCGCACGGTTTCCAAGCGTGCTGAGGGAACCTTTGCGCGCCTCCGTTACCTTTTAGGAGGCGACCGCCCCAGTCAAACTGCCCACCTGAAACTGTTCCCCGACCGGCTTACGGTCGTGGGTTAGAATTCTAGCTTCGCCAGAGTGGTATCTCACCGTTAGCTCCTTATTCCCCAAAAGGAATAACTCACCGCTTCCCACCTATCCTGCGCAAGCGAAGCCCGAACACAATTCCAGGCTACAGTAAAGCTTCATAGGGTCTTTCTGTCCAGGTGCAGGCAGTCCGTATCTTCACAGACATTCCTATTTCGCCGAGTCTCTCTCTGAGACACCATCCAAATCGTTACGCCTTTCGTGCGGGTCGGAACTTACCCGACAAGGAATTTCGCTACCTTAGGACCGTTATAGTTACGGCCGCCGTTCACCGGGGCTTCGGTCGCCAGCTTCACTTTCGCTGACCAGCTTCCTTAACCTTCCGGCACTGGGCAGGCGTCAGCCCCCATACGTCCTCTTGCGAGTTGGCGGAGACCTGTGTTTTTGGTAAACAGTCGCTTGGATCTCTTCACTGCGACCCACTTCTTAGGTGGGCACCCCTTCTTCCGAAGTTACGGGGCCATTTTGCCGAGTTCCTTAGAGAGAGTTATCTCGCGCCCCTTGGTATTCTCAACCTCCCTACCTGTGTCGGTTTCGGGTACGGGTGTTCTATCTTCATCACATAGACAGCTTTTCTTGGCACTATCCTTCACCACGCAGAGTTCGTAAACTCCTCCCAAACCAATCAGGGTATGGCTATCTTTCATGCGTCCCTATCTATGCTCCCACAGAACAGTAAGTGACTATTGACACTTTGTCCATCGACTACGCCGTTCGGCCTCGCCTTAGGTCCCGACTAACCCAGAGTGGACGAACCTGGCTCTGGAACCCTTAGGGTTTCGGGGTGTATGATTCTCACATACATTTGCGCTACTCAAGCCGACATTCTCACTTCCGTTTCGTCCACAGCTGCTCGCCGCTACTGCTTCTACCTACGACGGAACGCTCCCCTACCGATTATGATTAGTAATCCCACAGCTTCGGTACATCACTTAGCCCCGTTCATTTTCGGCGCAAGATCGCTTGACTAGTGAGCTATTACGCACTCTTTCAAGGGTGGCTGCTTCTAGGCAAACCTCCTAGTTGTCTAGGCAATCTCACCTCCTTTATCACTTAGTGATGATTTGGGGACCTTAGCTGGTGGTCTGGGCTGTTTCCCTCTTGACAATGAAGCTTATCCCCCACTGTCTCACTGGCTGTGTGTTCTCTGGGTATTCTGAGTTTGTCTCGATTTGGTACCGGTCTCCCAGCCCGCACCGAAACAGTGCTTTACCCCCCAGATTTAATCACAACCGCTGCGCCTCAACACATTTCGGGGAGAACCAGCTAGCTCCTGGTTCGATTGGTATTTCACCCCTAACCACACCTCATCCGCCGATTTTTCAACATCGGTCGGTTCGGACCTCCACTTGGTGTTACCCAAGCTTCATCCTGGACATGGTTAGATCACCAGGGTTCGGGTCTATAAACACTGATCTTCGCCCTCTTCAGACTCGGTTTCCCTTTGGCTCCAGCATTCTCGCTTTAACCTACCAGTGCCTATAAGTCGCCGGCTCATTCTTCAACAGGCACGCGGTCATCCGTTAAATCGGACTCCCACTGCTTGTAAGCTTATGGTTTCATGTTCTATTTCACTCCCCTTCCGGGGTTCTTTTCACCTTTCCCTCGCGGTACTTGTTCACTATCGGTCACACAGTAGTATTTAGCCTTACGAGGTGGTCCTCGCTGATTCACATGGAATTCCTCGTGCTCCATGCTACTCGGGATTCAGCTACTATCCTTTGACTTTCAACTACGGGACTTTCACCCCCTCTGGTACAGTATTTAGCTGTTTCGTCTAGTCTCTAGATTCGATATCGCTGTCCCACGACCCCAAAGGATAAATCCCTTGGTTTAGGCTCTTCCCCTTTCGCTCACCACTACTTAGGGAATCTCTAGTTTGATTTCTCTTCCTCCAGCTACTAAGATGTTTCAGTTCGCTGGGTTGGCTCTTTCCTGTCTATATATTCAACAGGTAGTACATAGGGTTGCCCCATTCGGACATTTCCGGCTCTTAGTTTGCTTCCAACTCCCCGGAACATTTCGTCGGTAACCACGTCCTTCTTCGCCTCTGTGTGCCTAGGTATCCACCATTAGCCCTTATTAGCTTGACCACATTTTCTGCTTGTTTGCTTTCACATCCATCTCAATGTCTGTGTCTGCCTGCTTTTTCTCTTTCTCTTATGCAGTTTTCAAGGTTCTGGCTGGAATTTAACCCAGCAGTCAAAAACTATTATCAATAGTTTCAGTTGCTGTTCTTTTTCCAAATGTGGAGGTTAGCGGACTCGAACCGCTGACATCCTGCTTGCAAAGCAGGCGCTCTACCAACTGAGCTAAACCCCCAAAAAGAACTCAAAATTTCTAGTCATGCTTCAAAAATATTTAATTTTGACTTTTGACTTTTGATTTTTGACTTCCTTCAGGTGGGCCATCCTGGACTCGAACCAGGGACCTCACCCTTATCAGGGGTGCGCTCTAACCACCTGAGCTAATAGCCCTTATCGAACCAAACCATAGTTTGAAAGCTTTACTTCAAGTCTGCGACCGACCTAGGTTAGACCAATTTAGTTTCTATTCACAATTTGCATTGCTTTCGAGTTCTAAATGGATTAGGTCTCCCTAAAAGGAGGTGATCCAGCCACACCTTCCGGTACGGCTACCTTGTTACGACTTCACCCCAGTCATCAGTCCTACCTTAGGCATCCCCCTCCTTGCGGTTGGGGTAACGACTTCGGGCGTGACCAACTTCCATGGTGTGACGGGCGGTGTGTACAAGGCCCGGGAACGAATTCACTGCAGTATGCTGACCTGCAATTACTAGCGATTCCTCCTTCACGAAGGCGAGTTGCAGCCTTCGATCTGAACTGAGCTACGGTTTATGAGATTCGCATCACATCGCTGTGTAGCTGCCCTTTGTCCGTAGCATTGTAGTACGTGTGTAGCCCAAGACGTAAGGGGCATGCTGACTTGACGTCATCCCCACCTTCCTCCGGTTTGTCACCGGCAGTCTCTCTAGAGTGCCCAACTTAATGCTGGCAACTAAAAACGAGGGTTGCGCTCGTTGCGGGACTTAACCCAACATCTCACGACACGAGCTGACGACAGCCATGCACCACCTGTGTTCACGCTCCCGAAGGCACTTCCATCTTTCAACGGAATTCGTGACATGTCAAGCCTTGGTAAGGTTCTTCGCGTTGCATCGAATTAAACCACATACTCCACCGCTTGTGCGGGCCCCCGTCAATTCCTTTGAGTTTCACAGTTGCCTGCGTACTCCCCAGGCGGGATACTTAACGCGTTAGCTACGGCACAGCTCGGGTCGATACGAGCTACGCCTAGTATCCATCGTTTACGGCTAGGACTACTGGGGTATCTAATCCCATTCGCTCCCCTAGCTTTCGTCCCTCAGTGTCAGTCTTGGCCTAGCAGAGCGCCTTCGCCACCGGTGTTCTTCCTGATATCTACGCATTTCACCGCTACACCAGGAATTCCCTCTGCCCCGACCACACTCTAGCTTTGTAGTTTCCACTGCTTTTATTTGGTTGAGCCAAACTCTTTAACAGCAGACTTACAATGCCACCTGCGGACCCTTTACGCCCAATCATTCCGGATAACGCTTGCATCCTCCGTATTACCGCGGCTGCTGGCACGGAGTTAGCCGATGCTTATTCCTCAGGTACCGTCATTCTGTTCTTCCCTGAGAAAAGAGGTTTACAACCCAAGAGCCTTCCTCCCTCACGCGGTATTGCTCCGTCAGGCTTTCGCCCATTGCGGAAAATTCCCCACTGCTGCCTCCCGTAGGAGTCTGGGCCGTGTCTCAGTCCCAGTGTGGCTGATCATCCTCTCAGACCAGCTACTGATCGTCGCCTTGGTAGGCTCTTACCCCACCAACTAGCTAATCAGACGCAAGCTCTTCTTCAGGCAGCAAGCCTTTCACCTCTCGGCACATTGGGTATTAGCCACCGTTTCCAGTGGTTGTCCCCAACCTGAAGGTAGATTCTTACGCGTTACTCACCCGTCCGCCACTATCTCCGAAAAGACCGTTCGACTTGCATGTGTTAAGCATACCGCCAGCGTTCATCCTGAGCCAGGATCAAACTCTCCATTTTGGTTCGTCTGTTATAAAGCTCTTTCTTAACCGTTTTTACAACCACGGTCAGGTTATTTTCTTTCTCTGACGCAGGGTACTTGTTGTATTCTGGCTTTCAAACTATAATATTTTCAAGGTTCGGTGTGCTGTTCAGTGTTGCCTCTTTTTGGCTGCTCTGTTCGGCACTTATTTAATATATCCAATCTACTTTGGTTTGTCAACTACTTTAGCAAACTTTTTTCGGCTTGTTTTTTATTTGCCTGAAAACTGCTCATAATGCTGGGTTTAGTCCACAATAGGTTAGGCATTGTTGACTCAAGGAAGAGTAGATAGTGAATTTTCAGTCAGTAATAGCGATATTGCATCAGTTTTGGGAACAGCATGGGTGCTTGATTGCCCAGCCCTATGATATGGAGAAGGGCGCGGGTACTAAGAATCCCCATACTTTTTTGAGGGCTTTGGGACCTGAACCTTGGTCTGTGGCTTATGTTGAACCTTGTCGTCGTCCGACTGATGGACGTTACGGCGAAAATCCGAATCGGTTTCAGCATTATTATCAATATCAAGTCTTGATTAAGCCGTCACCGGATGATATTCAGGAAATTTATCTGGATTCTTTACGGGCGTTAGGGATTTGTCCTGAAGACCACGATATTCGGTTTGTGGAGGATAATTGGGAAGATGCGACGGTGGGGGCTTGGGGTACTGGCTGGGAAGTGTGGTTAGATGGGATGGAAATTACTCAATTTACATATTTCCAGCAATGTGGTGGTATTGATTGCCGTCCTGTGTCTATTGAGATCACTTATGGTTTGGAGCGATTGGTGATGTACCTTCAGCAAGTGGAGGCAATTACTAAGATTCAGTGGACTGATAACATTACTTATGGTGATGTTCATCTTCAGGGTGAGATTGAACAGTGTACTTATAATTTTGAAGCGTCGAATCCTGAGATGTTGCTGACGCTGTTTGGTTTATATGAGCAAGAGGCTACACAATTAACGGAACGAGGATTGGTTTTACCTAGTTTGGATTATGTGATTAAGTGTTCTCATGCTTTTAATTTGCTTGATGCTAGAGGGGTAATTTCTGTGACGGAACGGACTCGTTACATTACTAGGATTCGGCATTTGGCGAGGAAGGTGGCTCATTTATATGTTGAGCAAAGGGAAAAGTTAGGTTTTCCACTTTTGATGAATACTTTAGAAGATTAATCTTAGGGACTTCCAATTAAAAAAATACCCAAAAATCTCTTGTGGTGCGGGCATCTTGCCCGCTAATCATCAAGGACGGGCAGGATGCCCATCCCACAAAATTGGGTAATTTATTTTTTGGTGTTCCCTTAAGCAATCGGATTTTTATTCAGATTTTTTTCAATACCTTTGATATACATAGGACTCCTATTTGATTTTTGAACAAAACTCGGTACACCTTAATATTCTGGAATCGTTTTGCCTCTTGCCTTCCTAAGTAGAAAAATATGGCTAACGCCGCGCTCCGCTATCAGGAATCAAACCGGATTCCTAGGCTTGGTGCTTTGGCATTTATTTTGATTTATGATGCAGACGAGTGGAATAATTATCTGTCTTAGTTATATTTTGGGTTTGCTGTTTACGGCAATTCCTTGGGGATGGTGACAAGTTCGTAAGAAAATTGGGCGATCGCAAGCTCGTTTATTAGGTGTTCCTGAATGTCCCCTTGTCAGTGCAATGGTTTTGGGTGGTAAAGCCGTTGATTTACCTTATAAGAGACTAGTGGTCTGTCAAGCTTAAAATTGTCTGTATCCAATTTTGGGAATCTTTGATTTGAGAACCGATTAAACACAAAAACAAAATTGACAGGCCACTAGATAATTCTTTTCATTATGGTGCGACGTGGTTAACAATGGAGAAGATGTATTTTTAGTAGTGTAAATTTATGCCTAGAACTCCTAACGAATATGCTGTCTTTTTGCTGTTAGACAATGGACATCGGGAAGAAGTGCGTTTTTCTACCTTTCCAGAATTTCAAAAATGGTATAGCGGCGTATTAACTCCAAAGCAGGATTCAAATGAGTTTATTAACGTACCGATTAAGAATATTCAAGGCGAATATCTAGTGGTGCGTCCGTCCAAGATTGCAGGAATTCGGGTAGAACCTGTTTTTAATTCTAGTATTGAAAGATAAACATGAGAAAAAACCTTACTTTGCTTGCCTTAAGTCTGGGAATTGCCTTTATAAATCCACTTTCCTCAGTTGTAGCTCAAGCTCCTAATTCGCAGCCAGTCACGATACCAGTGACCCCGGAAATACCACCTGTAGTAGTACCAGCCCTCGAACCTATTAATTTAGAAACTGTTTGTACCCCCCAGAATTGCTTAGGTTTAGATGAACAACTTTGGGGTAAACAGGGTGATAAACAAGCATTGCTGACCTCCATAGATAACAGTTTGCGCTATTTGGCAACTAATAAAGCTGTTACAGCCTATCAAAATTACCCAATTAAGGAAATTACCCTCAATCGGGTGCAGCGGAGTTTGCTACGCTTTCGGCAATTGGTTGTGAGTTCTCAGTCGGCGGCTGAACTACAAGCTGCTGTGCGGCGAGAGTTTGTCTTTTACCAGTCTGTAGGCAACGATGGCAAGGGAACTGTTAAGTTTACAGCTTATTACGAGCCTGTGTATGTTGCCAGCCGAGTTAGAACTGCTGTATATAAGTATCCTCTTTATAGTCTGCCGCCAGATTTCCAGAAATGGACAAAACCCCATCCTAAACGGATTGATTTGGAAGGCAAAAATGGGTTGCTGGGGGATAAAAGCAAGTTACGAGGGTTAGAAATTGTCTGGTTTAGTAATCGTCTAGATCCATACATGGTTCAGATCCAAGGTTCTGCCCAAATTAAATTAACTAATGGGCAAAGAACATCTGTTGGTTATGCTGGAGGAACTGATTATGCTTGGACTTCTATCGGTAAAGAACTAGCAAAAGATGGGAAACTGCCACTGAGTGGTTTAACCATGCCTAAGTTAATTACTTATTTTCGCCAAAATCCCAAGGAGTTAAGTAATTATTTACCCCGTTGGGAAAGATTTGTTTTCTTTGCAGAAACTAACGGTACACCAGCGACGGGTAGTATTCTTGTTCCTGTCACTGCGGAACGTTCCATTGCTACAGATAAATCTCTCATGCCACCAGGTGCATTAGCCCTAATTATCAATTCATTTCCTTATCCTACTAATGGTGGCAAACTGGAATCTCGTCTAGTTAACCGTTTTGTCTTAGATCAAGACACAGGTAGTGCAATTAAAGGCCCAGGAAGAGTTGATTATTTCATGGGTTCTGGTCAATTAGCAGGCGATCGCGCTGGTATTTCTGGCGGCAACGGTTCACTATTCTATTTACTATTAAAAGAATAGGAGTCAGTAAGTAGGGGCGCAGGGCTTGCGCCCTTTGTCAGGAGTAAGAGAAGACAGAAGAAAGAAGTTTCTCCCCCAGTCCCCAGTCCCTAATAAGGTGGATAACTAAATTCATCGTCATCCGCATATACATAAGAATTGGTAACACCAGACGTTTCTACCTTAGAAGCCTCTGGTTTAATTACTTCCTTACCAAATTCTTTGTATTCTTCAAAAGCCTTACAAATAATTTCCGACTCAGGAGAGTCTGAAGCAATCATATAATCTGTTAAAGTGGAAATCGTGGGATGTTTATAATCTACAGTTGAAGCCACCAAAGCAATATTCGGTTCTATTCCTCTTTCTTCAGGTTCAATTATAGGGCAAAAAATCCCATGAGCATGGAATAAAGGACCTTTAGGAGTTAGTGGTTTCTTTTGAAAACCAGCATAAGCTTTTTCCAATTCCCCGGCAAAACCGCCAGTAATTCGCCCTTGTTGATATTCAGCGTAATTTTTCCCAAAACTAGCGCCGGGTGAACCACTCAGAGTTAATTGCAGAGGTGATTGATGCAAAAACTTTTTATCTTCACCGACTAAAAAAATCAAATGGCGAGTATAAATTTTAAATTTAAGTTTATCAGCTAAAAACTCTTCTTTGTAATCTTTGTATGTACCTAATCTAATCTTGGTTTCCCGATCTTGTACCGACAACGGACCACGACGCACTATTACTAATCTAGGAGTAGTAGTAATAAATATTGTTTCTACTTCTCCAGAACTAAATTCATGTTCCACCTGTTGCCAATTATCATCTAGCTGAAATCCAACGGATTGAGCATTATCGCGGCTAATCGCTAAACCATAGCTTTGTAAACCATCTGTACCATACCGAGGATTGATCATTAAACCCCAGGGAATCACTTGGGACGGTGGGGCGTTGAACTTTTCGTCTTCAAAGTCGAATTTAGCAGATGCTTTCATGATTTTAGAATATCAGTGTGTTTAATTTAATAAGTCTATCGTTTGTACCATATTTTGTACCATCTATCTCCGGTATCAGGCACTTTGTGAATTAGATTGTAACAATTTCCGTTTAAATCCATTAATTCATCCCTTCTTATCTGCGTTTATCTGCGTTTATCTGCGTTCAATTATTCTTAATCTCCTACTCTATTTGATATTAGGGCAATTCATCAATTACCCTAACAACTTATCTCAACTACAATGCACCAGCCGCAGTTTTATCAAGAACACCATTACTTAAATGGCCAGTAATATTCATCGCTTGCAGAACTGGATAACCTTGAATCCCATCAGGATAATCAATGACACTCACAGCACCATTACCTTGACGGAAGTTCCAGAAATTCTCGTTAGATAAACCCAGAATATGGCATAGTAATGTTTTATTAGTGGCATCATGGGCGACGACTAATCCTAGTTGTAGTTGCTGGGTTTGGGCATTTTCGACTATAGTATTCCAATCAGCAACACTGCGTTCTTTTACCTGTGTTAAATTTTCTCCTTGTGGCATTTGCACATTGGCGGGGATTGTGCGCCAACTTTCTAATTCACCAGGAAATTCTTGCTCAATTTCCGATTCAAATTTGCCTTCCCAAAGTCCATGACTAATTTCTCTTAAACCAGCAAATAGTTCTAATTTCAAACTAGCATGATATTTTAAGATAATTTCCGCTGTTTCCTTGGGACGGGACATGGTACTGCTAACAGCAAAATCAATATTTACGTCTTTGAGAAATTCTGCGGCTTTTGCAGCTTGGTTTCTACCATTATCATTGAGGGGAATATCAATTTGTCCTTGAAATTTACCTTGACGATTCCATTCCGTTTCCCCATGACGGACTAATAATAATCTTACACCTTTGTGACCAGGACGTAGAGAAGGGAAAGTTTCACCCAGATGTTGGGTTTGATTCATAGATTCTAACTGCACAGGTTCGCCTAAACCACCGGCAAAATTCAAAATACTAATACCGCAGTTAGACTGTTGTAAACAATGGTAACGACTGGGGGAAATTCCCAACGCGGTGCTAATTAAGGCACGATTGATGCCATTATGACCCACAATCAGGATAGTTTCCCCTTGGTGTTGGGGGAGAATATCTTGCCAAAATTGCTGGGCTTGGGCGTATAAAACCAGAACTGGGAAATGTTCTTTAGTTCCTGAAGGTTCATCTAAAACCATGCGAAACTCGTGGGGATGTTTTTTCCAGGTGCGGTAATCTTCAGTAAACTTTTCTTGGACTTCACTTGTAGTCATTCCTACCCATAAGGGTAAATCAACTTCTACCAACTGTTCATCAATTTGAATGACAGCAGATTGTGTAGCCAATTGACTGCGGATAATTTCCGCTGTGGATTTAGCTCGCTGGAGGGGACTACTATAAATAGCTTGAAAGGAAATACTACTGAGGGCAATACCAGCTTGACTGGCATCATTTTGACCTTTGGCGGTTAAAGATGAGGCATCAGTACGCCCTTGAATACGTTTTTCTATATTGTAGGTACTTTGACCATGACGCACGATGATCACACGGGTCATTTTTTTTGTTTCCTCTATGCAAAGCCCTAATTTTACTACAAAATGTTCCGCCCGGGCGATCGCTCTCCTTGTTGATGATCTTTAAAATACAGACTTAATAATTAATACAGCCTAAATTAATAACTAAGCTGTAATTTTAAACAACATAATTCATCTATTTTAACTAGTTGAATAGGTGGAACTAGAATAGCTGTATTTGCCTCCGGTTCTAGAGCAAAAAATATTCAGAAGGAACAGGAATCAATAGGGAACAGAAAAAACTCATGTTTAGAAACATGAGATTGAAATAATGACACTATTTTTTTGTGCTACGCATCTCAAAAAACATCCTTTTTTGACTGAGATTTAAACTCTGAAACTTTAGTTTCTTATCTATTCCCTGTTCCCTATTCCCTATTCCCTGTTCCCTATTCCCTATTCCCTATTCCCTATTCCCTGTTCCCTCTTTTTGTAAACAATGCCTGTCAATCATTACGACTTTATCATCGTTGGTACTGGTGCTGGAGGTGGAACTTTAGCCTACAAATTAGCATCCAGTGGCAAGAAAATTTTAGTTTTAGAACAAGGTAATTTTTTACCTAAAGAAAAAGCTAATTGGGATACTCAAGAAGTTTCTCGGAAAGAACGCTATCGGACTAGTGAACTATGGTATGACAAACACGGGAAAGCTATCAAACCTCTCACACATTATTATGTGGGTGGTAATACTAAATTTTATGGTGGGACTTTGTTTAGATTGCGTGAACGAGATTTTGAAAAGGTTATTCATGAAGATGGGATTTCTCCAGAATGGCCATTAAAATATCAAGATTTTGCTCCCTACTATGACGAAGCCGAAAAACTTTATGATGTACATGGTAAACGAGGTCTTGACCCTACTGAACCGCAGATTAATCAAGAATATCCTTTTTCACCATTGAGTCATGAACCTTATATTCAAGAAGTCCATGATTCTTTAAAATATCAAGGTTTTCATCCTTTTTATCAACCACTTGCTATCAAACTCAATGAGGTAAATCGGAGTTTAAGTGCTTGTATTCGTTGTCATACTTGTGATGGTTTTCCCTGTTTAATTGATGGTAAAGCTGATGCGGATATCAATTGTGTTCGTCCAGCAATGACTTATGCAAATATCACATTAATAACTGAAGCAAAGGTAGTATGTTTACATACTAGCCCATCGGGTCGAGAAGTGACTGGAGTGGAAGTAGAAATAGGAAATCAACGGCAGATATTTTCTGGGGATATTGTGGTATTAGCTTGTGGTGCAGTTAATTCGGCATTGCTGTTACTGAAATCTGCTAATGAGCAACACCCCAATGGATTAGCTAATAGTTCTCATCTTGTGGGACGCAATTACATGACACATAATTTTGCTGTGGTCATGACTTTAAATACCAAGTTGAATAATACAATTTTTCCGAAAACTTTGGCTTTTACTGATTTTTATTGGGGAAATCAAGATTTTGCTTATCCTATGGGGAGTGTGCAATTACTGGGTGGGGCAAATAAGGATAAAATACTTGCTTATGGTCCGCCTTTGATGCCTAATTTTATAGCTGAGGCTATAGCGAATCATTCCCTATCTTGGTTAGTAATCACAGAGGATTTACCAGATTTTAATAATAGGGTTTTGAGTAGAAATGGGCAGGTTTTCCTGGAATATACTCATAATAATCAAAGGGCTTTTAATAAATTAATTCAGCAATGGATTCAGGTTTTACAATCAATTTCTGTATTTCAATCACCGGGAACTTTACATATTCCTCAAAAAATGAGTTTAAGAGAAGTGACTCATCAATGTGGTACTTGTCGGTTTGGGGAAGATCCCAATACTTCGGTTTTGGATATCAATTGTCGGACTCATGATGTTGATAATCTTTATGTTGTTGATGGCAGCTTTTTTCCTTCTAGTGCTGCGGTAAATCCTTCATTAACTATTATTGCTAATGCTTTGCGGGTGGGAGAACATTTATTGACAAGGATATAGTATTTGTGGTGGGGATGGAATATAATTAAGGGCGGGGAAACCCCTACAGGTCGCGGTAAGCATTTTTTCTCAGAATCAGGATGTCCAGGATTAAAGGATGTACAGGATGAAAATAGGGATTTTATCACTAAGTAGGTGAACACAATAAAACCAAACTGTGTAAAGAAATGTAAAATCGCCTAAACCCTCTTCACTCTTGCCTCTTGCCTTTTGCATTGCCATAACGACAATTTTCAACGCCAACCTACTTAATTACCTATTGGCGATCGCTTGCGTAGCGTAGCCATAGTCGAAGTATCAGCCTTAACTAGATAACTAGCAATTTGAGTTAATAATATTTTTGATTGTTTTAAGAATTTGAAATGTCTAGCGTATCCATAATTAGACAAGTCAACTTTTAAAAGTGTATGATAAAAAAAGTGTTGTGGTAATCTGTCGTTATGGCAAGGCAAGAGGCACTCATGCAAGAGTGAAGAGGGTTTGGGCGATTTTACTTTTCTTTACACAGATTGGTTTTATTGTGTTCACCTACTTAATCTAAAAAGATAATTCTTGAAATAACTCTATCAAAGGCAGACTAAAATTAGGAATAACATCTTCTCCATTAAGACTATCTTCCAATTGCAAAAGCTGTGATGGCTTAGGTTTGCGATAAACTAATACACATTCTTCATCTGGCAAAATTACCCATGCTAAACGAGTTCCGTTTTCAAAATACTCTACTAATTTATTATGAATTTCTTCAAAAGTATTATTAGGAGAAATAATTTCTACAGCTAAATCAGGAGCGCCATCAAAAAAACCTTTGGGTAATCGTTTTAAACCTTGTAACCTTTCCTTAGAAATAAAAGCCAGATCGGGTGATCTTTTGTTACCAGTTTTCATTTTAAAAGCAGTGCTAGAATCACAAGTTATACCGAGTTTATGATCACGCACAAAACCTGTTAAAAAATATCCAAGAGTTAGAGCTAAGTAGCCATGTTCTACACCTGAATTTGCCACTATAATTAGCTCTCCGTCCACATATTCATAAAGATTATCATTTTCCTGCAATAACATAAATTGCTCATCTGTCAAAGCCTGATGATTAGCTAAAGGTTGAATTAATTCTAAATTTGTGATTGCAGCTTGTGTCATTAGATTTAACTCCACAGATGAAACTAATATCAATAATTATACAGCCCTGGCGAATAGAATATGGCTTCGCCACGCTCCGCCAACGCGGCTATACAAACAAAGTCCGCCTGCGCGGATTAAGATTAAATTAAGGTCTTTAACCTGCGAAGGCAGGTTTTGTTTGTGTAGATGCGGTTTCTAACCGCCGATTTCACTATTTATGCACTAATTCTATTGTACTCGTTGATATACTCCTTAACAATTAAACTATTGATATATTTAGAAATTTCTGCATTAATATCAATTTTCTGCTGATTCGTGACATACTGTGTTAAATTGGTCAATGAGTAATCTTATCATCTGTTGACTAAAATAACTCTCATTATAAGGTCAGTAACCCAGCCCTAAAGGGACTGGGCTTGCAAGAGTAATCAAGCAAGCCGTACTGACCAGACCACCCTGAGCGTTGTCGAAGGGTAGCCGTTATTTGAGTCACGACACCTCGGAATGCGAAGCTAGTTCCCCGCTCTGTCGCTTGTAATTAAACAGTTCTAAGGTCACTGGAACAGTGTTGCAAGCTCAAGCAAGCTCTTATAACAGGTCGTTCGCGCAGCGTGCCGGAGGCATCTAGCTAACATTACCCCAGAAATGGGAGTTGGTTTCCAGGTTCCAATCAAAAATCTGGTTTCAATTTTAATATCCACAGCGGTTAAAACCGCTCGTGTCGTTTCCCTCTCAGGTCTAAAGACGCGCTCGTTTCCCACTTACCGGGTATTCTTATGAGAAGGTTTTAAGATTTAGCTGGAAATACTGTGATAATTAGTCCAAACTCTCATAATTATACCAAAAACAAATCAATTAGCACAGTGCGATGGCGTACCCTACGGGATCTTGCTACGCGGAGCGTCCCGGAGGGAACTAGCACTGCTGCAAGCAGATCGCCTACAATAGTTTTGTAGACAATCGCTTGTATAACTTACAACTCAAAACAAAAACAGACTAAATTTAATATTTACCTGTAAATACTCGTTCTGCGGGTCCTGTCATGTAAATCCGGTTGTCAAGTTCTGACCATTCGATTTCTAGGGGTCCGCCGGGTAATTCTATGGTAGCGGTGCGATCGCATTTATCGTTCAATACACCCGCTACCAAGGACGCACAAGCACCTGTACCACAAGCGAGGGTAATTCCAGCACCTCTTTCCCAAACGCGCATTTTCAAATAGTTACGATTGACTATTTCAATAAATTCGGTGTTGGTTTTTTTAGGAAATACGGGATGATTTTCAAATTGGGAACCAATGCTTTCTAAATTAATCGCCGCAACATCTTCCACAAAGGTGATACAGTGGGGATTTCCCATGCTGACACAGGTAACATCCCAAGTTTTCCCGGCTACTTCCAAGGGTTGATTAATGACTTGAAACTCACTAGGTGATAAAGTGGTAGGAATTTCTTCTGCTAATAACCGGGGTTCACCCATATCCACTTTAACTTGACCATCATCAGTGAGTTGGGGGGCAATCACACCTGCTAAGGTATGAATATGATATTTATCTTTTGTCCGGGAAATGCCTTCTAGGTCTGTCAAAAATACCGCTAAACAGCGAATCCCGTTCCCACACATTTCCGGTTCTGAACCATCGGAGTTAAAAATTCGCATGGTGTAATCAGTGCCATTCTGTCCAGGAAGTGCGAAAATAACACCATCTGCTCCGATCCCAAAATGGCGATCGCACCACTGTACAGCTTTCTCTGGTGTTAATACTGGTGTCAATGAGGAACGGTTATCAATAAGAATAAAATCATTACCGAGTCCGTGATACTTAGTAAATTCGATTGCCATTTTGCCCTAAATGAATTATTAAAGATTCATTCATACTATTAAAAAATTTGTCAGTTGTCAGTTGTCGGTTGTCAGTCGTCAATTACCAATTACCAATTACCAATTACCAGTATAATATATGGCAACCAATCAATTTGATACTTCCCTACCTAGCATTCGTCAAGTCCAGAAGTGTATTAAAGAAAAATTAACCGTCGAATTTAGATTAATGACTGGTGATTTGATTACAGGTCGCATATTTTGGCAGGATCACAATTGTATCTGTGTTTTTGATGGTAATAATGAGCAAATTATGGTTTGGAAACAGGCGATCGCCTACATGAAACCATTCAGTGATACAGTAGCCTAAACAGGACTAAACCCACAGAATGCCAACAATTTTTAACGCCAACCTACTTAAATCTATATAAAACTGTGTTGCTTCTAGTTGCTTATCGGATTGACTGGATATTATTGCTTTGTCTAATATTTAAATTAACGGTGGAATTTAGCGAGACTAATCAACGTTAAGGATATTTTTACAATGTCTAAAATACGCATCACAGATATACCTGTATTCGCAGACATATCTATTGACCAACAAAAAATTATAGTAGGTGGTACGACTACAGCTATCGGGACAAACCCTGTACCCAATTACATTCCTTTAAACCCAATCATCAATAATTTTCTTACCAGTTTAGATATTAATGCTTTTGACTGGAAACCATACCTAGATAGTGTAGGATTCGACATAAGTTTACCAATGATCACGTGATCATTTTAACGCCTTACAAGGAAGACTGATAAAGGGCGGGGGAACCCCGCCCCTACGGAGGTTTAAATACCCCAGCTTAGTGTTAAAGGACGCTGGGCGAGAACTTGGCTATAAAGCTCTTCTAATTGGGTGATATTATCATTTAAGGTATAGCGTTCTAATACTCGCTTCCTGGCTTTTTCTCCCAACAATGTGGTTAACTCTGGATGATCTTGGCATAGTGGTAATAGGGTCTTTAACTGCGATCGCACACTGCTTGTATTAATCGCTACACCAGCCCCCTTTTCTAAAACTTCCCCGTCTGCACCCACGTCAGTAGCTAAACAAGCTACACCACAGGACATAGCCTCTAATAAAGACAAGGATAATCCCTCTACCAAAGAAGGTAAAATAAATACATCCGCCCCTCGTAAAATTTCGATCCGGCGATTTTCATCGGCGATAAATCCTAACCAGATGATGCCATGTTCTCGACCATAAAATGACTCCAGAGAAGGCTTTAATGGACCATCACCCACAATCAATAATTTGGTATTAACACCCATATCTGATTGCTTCCAAGCCCGCAAGAGAGATTCAACGTTTTTCTCTTGGGCGATTCTCCCTTGATAAACAAACAAACGTTCAGCCCCGAATTCGGCTTTAACATGAGAAACACCGGGAGAATACTTAACAGGATCTACACCATTAGGAATCACAGCAATTTTGCTGTCCCCAACCCCCATACCTGAGAGTAATTCCCGTTGAATTTGGGAAAAGATAATTACCCGATCATAATGATCTAAAAAGGGAGCATAAAGTTGATAAGCTAAAAGCTGGGTACTAGATATTAATTTTGCTCCCTTCCCTGCAAATGGAGTGTGGAAAGTAGCAATGAGGGGCAAATTTAACTCTTCGCAAATTTCTGGTAAAACAAAATCTAAAGTTGATAGAGTCAGAGAAGCGTGGACTATATCTGGTTTAATTTCCCGTAGTGAATCTTTCAAAACCTTAGTTGCTTTGAAAGAGGGAATTGTGTAAACCTGAGATTTGTAGATAAATGGTAAAGGAACTTCTTGAAAATTAGGCCAATTGTCAGTTGTCGCTTCTTCTTGAGCAAAGTGCAGAAAACTAACCTCGTGTCCCCTGTCTAGTAATCCGTTGGTAATTTCTCGACTGTAGGTGACGTTACCGCAAAAGGGTGTTTTTTTTCCAATCCAAGCTATACGCATTCTTCGGTTATCTATAAAAAAAACGAGGGTAAAATATACTGTTTTTATTATGAAGTTGTTATAGCCGAATTTTTGGTATTCACAAAAACTCAGATATCTCTAACTTTAAAACCTAAATAATCTGGGCAATTAAACAATCAATAGCTTTATTGATAATGCTAATAATTCATAAAGTTTTTAACTTGATTACAAATTAATATGCTGATTATTTGGTTGATTCCCAGCAAGTATTTTGCATCTTGCTGGATTAAGTTTAGCACGAAACCCAATAGTTTGATGCAGTTTCTGGCTATTTGCCATCTGAGGACTCACTAGAATTATACCAAGTAAAGAGACCGCCAACTAAGACGATCGCAGCTAAGGTAAAAAATACTGCTTTTAAGCCGATAAAAGTTTCCGCCACACCAGCTAAAGCCAAGGGGAGAGAAAGGGCAATATTAATCACGTTATTTTGCAGTCCAAATACCTTACCTCGCATAGCTGGGGGTGTTTCGGTTTGGATTGCAGTTTGCATAGGGATACCCACCAAAGCCCCAAATATTCCCACCAAAGCTATAAATAGCAGCACGGGTAAAAGTTGAGTAGTGAACAGTGATAAACCAATTAAAGATCCTGCCATACCTAGACAACCCCAAAAACTCAGTTGTTTATAGGAAAAGCGTTGTCCAAATTGTCCGAGAATTGTCGCCCCAATAGCCACACCAACACCAGCAGATGCTAATAAAAAGCCGAATTGAGAGGCTTTCAGATTGGGAATAATTTCTGCCATACGAACTGCCAGCACAGTCAGGGCGGCAAAGACAGAAAATAGGATAATTAGTTGTAATAAAGCATTGCGGATGCGATGATTTTCTTGGAGGTAACGTAACCCGTCGCGCAAGTCTGACAAAACATGGGGAAATTCTGTTTCCGGGGGATGGGGTTTTTCGTTAGTTTGGAGTAGAAATAATATTAACCCAGCGATCGCATAACTACCACCCACCAAAATTTCCTTACCCAATCCCCCACCACCGCCTAATTGCCCCCACAGTCCGTCTGCTAATGCCAACACTGGTTCTCCTACCGCAAAACCCACAATCACCGAAGCCATCATTGTCGTTGTGTAGAGAGAATTAGCTGAAAGCAAATCCTGTTCTTTGACTATTAAAGGAATAGCCGATTGTTCTGCCGGGGCAAAAAATTGTGTTAAGGTAGAAACCAAAAAAGTTACTCCTAAAATAATCAAAAAACCCACAGGCAAAACGCCAATAGGCTGCCAATCATGGGTTAACCATAACAGGGTAGGAATAAGTAAAACCAGAATACCACGCCAAATATTTGATGCTACCAAAACAACTTTTTTTGACCAACGATCTACAAATACCCCAGCTACAGAGCCAAATAATACGGCAGGAATTGTAAACGCTATCATTAAAGCCGAAACCCAACCGCTAATACTTTGATTACTAGCTTGAAACTGGCTATTAATCAAAGCAATCATCAATACTAAATAAACCTTATCAGCTAATTGACAGAAAACTTGACCCGCCCAAAGAGCGAGAAAGTTAGGGTTTTTTAATACAGGTAAAAACCCCGCCTGTTGATTATTTGCAGAATCCGTACCCCCAGAATCGGCATCTATTAATGGCGGCGTTGCTGGCGTTAAATCCGGCGTTAATTTACCATTCGATTCCGTACCATTTAATAATGGATCAGATTTTATTTCTGAGGCTTGAGAAATATCAGTTAATGGAATTTCTGATGGGCAATTTCCATCTTCAGAAACATCTTTTAGTGACATTTCTGGACTATGAATATGACTAAGTTTAGGAGCAGAAGCAACATTATGATCTGATGCTTTATGCTTTTTTTTAGCGTCGCTAGGTGAGTGAGTTCGGCTTTTTTTATTTAAATCAGACGATTGCATCATGGTTGGCGGCAAAATAGGAATCAATCAAAGTGGCAGAGCGAATAGGTTGTCCTAAATGATACTGAACATACTGGCGTAAAATTTGCTCAACAGCTAACCATCCAGAATAGTCGGCCACATCTATTTGTATTATCTCTGTTTCCGACAGATGTTGAAGCATAACCAGTTGTTTCCCATTCAACCGACGAGAAATAATTGGTAACTCCTGCTGGTGAAAAACCGTTTCGTAGCTAGGGTTAGAAGACCAGAATTGGGGATTGGAAACATTTGTCTGGCTTGTTTGTGTCATTTCCCTATTTTCCCGTTTCTCCTGCTCTATTTCTGTTCGCAAGGTTTTCCAAGCGTCTAAACAAATTATGCCACCAGAAGGAATGCTAAATCCAACTTGCCAATGGGGATTTGTCCAGTCTGGGGTTAAAAGCCGTTGAGTTAAACAACAAGACTCTACTTGTGGTGTTAGTCCCGCTAAGGATAAAAGTTGAAATACACCTTGAGCTAGATAGGCAACTACACAGTTTATTTCTATTTTTGGTATATCCTCTAGCCGCTGAAGATGCTCATTAAATAACTCATAAAGTTCTGTTTGCGGTTGTTCGCTTAACGCTTGACACAAAACTATTTCCGCTAAATATTGACTAGCAGCTAATTTACCCAAATCCTTAGATAAACCCGGATAAGTTTTGATAGTTTCAGCTTGAGTAATTCTATCGAGATTTCGTCCTTGGGAAATGAGTAATTCATTAATGACAAACATCCCCATTCTCCCCCCCAAGCTGGAGTTTTGTTTCCGTACTCCCGTCGCAACTGCCCGAATTAACCCAAATTCTTGAGTTAAAATTGTAACTATTTTATCAGATTCGCCCAGCGCTTGCGCCTTGAGATTAATACCAGTTGCTTTGTAGGTTTTGCTCATTTTTAGTCAGTAGTTAGTAGTCAGTAGTCAGTGGTCAGTGGTCAGTGGTCAGTAGTAAAGGAAGAACAACAGACAAAGGACAACTGACAAAGAACAGCTAAACAAAGGACGACTGACTACTCACTCTTTTCTTTTTCTGGGTAATTGCGTTGACGAAGTAAATCCACACCGCGGGATGTACCTAGTCTAGTCGCACCAGCCATAATTAACTCTAAAGCATCATTATGAGTGCGAATACCTCCTGATGCTTTGATGCCTACACGATCTTTTGCTATCTCTTTCAAAAGCTTCACGTCAGCTACAGTTGCGCCACCATTCCAACCTGTACTAGTTTTTAAGAATGCAGCACCAGCATCCAAAGCCAGTTCCGCAGCGATTTGTTTCTCTGTATCCGTCAGGAGGCTAGTTTCTAAAATTACCTTTACAGGTTGTCCAGCTTCTTCACAAATTGTGGCAATTTCTCGGTGAACTTCCTCTGTTTTTCCCGCTTTTAACCACCCTAAATTAATAACTACATCCAACTCAGTAGCACCATTGTCTACTGCTTCTTTAGCTTCATATAACTTTACGGCTGAAGTATTTGCACCATTGGGAAAACCAATGACTGTACAAACTTGAGGATTTTTTTTATAGAGAAGTTCTGCTACTTGCTTGACATAGCAGGGATTTACACATACCGCTGCAAAGTTATATCTATATGCTTCGTCGCACCATTGACTAATCTGCTCTGGGGTGGCGATTGGTAATAGCAGAGAGTGATCAATAAATGGTGCAATATCAATATTTGGATAGTCTGCTGCCATCGTTTTTGTTTTTGGTGTAAAGTTGATTAAACTTGATGAAAATTAAAGTATTTCTTATATATTAAACTACATATCAAGAGAAGTCAGAAAGTAGGGGCGCAGGGCCTGCGCCCTTATTCTTGCGAACCAGTGTTTAAAAAGTCAAGAATAGTTTGTGCTAAGGCTTTTGCTGCTAAGTAGGGAACACCATTACCAACGGTTTTAAACATATTCGTAAGTGACATATTTTCTGGAAGGGAAAAATCTTCGGGTAAAGATTGAATTGCTAAAGCTTCGGCTACAGAAATGCGTCTGATCTTATAAGGATGTAAATGCACCTCATTATTACCATAGCAAGCTGTGGGAGAATAACGCCACCTGTGCAAACGTTTAAATGATTTTTTGGAATCATCTCCTTCAGCAATAGTAGCAAATTTTGTTTTACCTGCTCTTGGTTGAAAATGATGTTGAGCATTAGGATGGTTGAGAACGTGATTTTTTCTAAACCAATATTCAACAGTGAGTTTTTCAGGAATATTTTTAGGACAAGGAATTATGGAATCCTCTTGAAATGGCTCGCATTTATTCCAAGGATACGTAAATATTTGTTCTTGAGGATATAAAATATGGTTTTCCCAAGGAAAAGTAAATTCATCTTTGATTTTTATATCTTTGAGAAATTTAGCTTGAAAACCTATTAAAATAATTCTATCTCTATCTTGAGGGACACCATATTCAATAGAATTAATTAACCGTTCTGTTAAGATATAACCGAATTTTTGTAATTTAATTTTTAGTTCTTCAAAAAATAAACGGTGTTTTGTAGTTCTCCACAAACCTTTAACATTTTCAAATAAAAAGAAATCGGGTAGATTTTGACAAATTAATTCAACATAAGCAAATGAGAGTTTACCATTATCACCTAAATGTCCTTTGTTTTTGCCACCAATAGAAAAATCAGGACAGGGTGGACCACCAATAAAGCCAATTACATTATTTGATTTACGAGAATCTTTGACTAATTCATTTAATCGTTGTGCTGGTGTTCCTACTATTAATTTACTTACGTCTGCGGCCTCTTCTTGATGATATCCATATTCAGGTTGGGGGAGATGGAGAATTTCCCGTGAATAGCGATATGCGGACATGAATGGAGGGAAGATTTCGTTAACGTAAGCGATGTTATAGCCTGTGGTTTCAAAACCTAAATCGAGGAAGCCTGAACCGGAAAAGAATGAGAAGATAAGGGGGGTAGACATTTGACATTATGAACGGTTTAATTTTTTGTTTAGCTTTCTTAGGAATTATATTGATTGTACAAAGAATATTTAGCGTATTTATACTAATATTGGTACAAGTAGCACAAGGGATAATTCCTATAGGTTCAGATTTCACCATAATTCTGCTATGATCAGAGGCTGTGGGATTTGCCCCTAGTCTTGGTGCTTATTGCCCATTTGTGTATTTTAAACCATTCGTCCGCCTAAGACTGAAGCCGTGATTGGCGACAGGCCGATGTTATTCTTGGAGTTCTATGTCTTTTTCTAATCTCGGCTTGTCCCCGGAAATTGTTCGTGCTGTCACTGAGCGGGGATATGATAAACCTACACCAATCCAGACACAGGCTATTCCTGTGGTGTTGTCCGGTGGTGATATTATGGCTGGAGCGCAAACGGGTACTGGTAAAACTGCCAGTTTCACTCTGCCTTTGTTACATCGTTTGTCTGCAAATAAGGGCATTTCTAGTAATTCTCATGGATTTCCGCCAATTCGCGCCTTAATTCTGACTCCTACTCGTGAACTCGCTGCACAGGTGCAAGAAAGTGTCCGTGATTATGGTAAATATTTGAATTTGAATTCAATGGTGATGTTTGGGGGAGTGAGTATTGGTCCCCAAAAACAGAAATTGAGAACCCGTGTAGATATTTTGGTTTCAACTCCAGGACGATTGTTAGATCATGTCCAACAAGGGACTGTGAATTTGTCCCGTGTGGAAGTGTTGGTACTGGATGAAGCAGACCGAATGCTGGACATGGGGTTTATTAATGATATCCGGCGTATTCTTTCACTTTTGCCTAAACAGCGGCAGAATCTGCTATTTTTTGCAACTTTCTCTGATAAAGTTAAAACTCTTGCGGCTGGGTTACTAAATAACCCGACTATGATTGAAGTCGCACGCCGAAATGTGACTGCGGCAACGGTATCACAAAAAGTTTATCATGTAGACCGCGATCGCAAACGCCAATTACTTTCTCATCTAATTCGAGAAAACAAATGGTATCAAGTATTAGTATTTAGCCGCACCAAGCATGGTGCTGACCGGTTGGTGAAGCAGTTGGGTGAAGATCGCATTCAAGCGCTCGCTATTCACGGTAATAAGAGCCAGGGAGCGCGAACTCATGCTTTAGCCAAGTTTAAAGATGGGACTTTGCAGGTATTGGTAGCAACGGATATTGCTGCGCGTGGTCTTGATATTAGCGAACTACCTCACGTTATTAATTACGATTTACCCAATGTCCCAGAGGATTATGTGCATCGCATTGGTCGGACTGGACGCGCTGGTGCGGAAGGTCAAGCGATTTCCCTTGTATGTGTTGATGAACATCATTTGTTAGCGGATATTGAGAAACTCATTGAGCAGCGTTTACCGAAAGAAGTGGTAGATGGTTTTGGAGTCAACCCAGAAATTAAAGCTGAACCAATTCCTAATGGACGCAAAGCTCCTTCTGGTGGTGGTGGAAATCAGCGGACTCGTCGTTCTGCTCCTAAATCTGCTTCTTCAAAATCACCTAGACAGCCTTCTTCACGCACAGCCGCAGGGGATAAAAAGCCTGGTTCTAGTTCTCCTACACCACGTCGTTCTGGTAAACGTAGGTAATAGCTGAGTTGATAATTGATAAATGACAATTGACAATTGACAATTATCAACTTTTACCCATTCCCCAGACTACTTTTGGGGTTTGGGAACTGATATTTGGTGAAATCGGTTCTTTATAATTTATGATACAATTAGCACAGGTATTACTATTATCTACTGACAAATATGGACTTTGTTATTTTAGATACTGAAGGCAACCCAAATTTAACTGAATTAGCTATTGTTAATAGTCAAGGTGTGGTGATTTATGAAGGTTTTTGTGATGGTAATTCTCATGGTTTTCAAAATGTTTTAAATCTCAAAAGTCTCAAAACCTTATTAACAGAATTTTTGACTATTGTTGAAGATAAAAAAATTATCTGTCACTATGCAGAACATGATATTGATATCCTCAAGTATAGTTTTCGACAAGTTGGTTTACCTTGGCATAATTTAGAATTTGATTGTACTTGGATTTTAGCTAAAGACTGTTTTCCAAATTTAGAAAGTTATTCTTTAGAGTATCTGAGTAAATACTTGAATCTGCGAGCTAATAATCAATATTTTCTGCCGAATATGGCACATACCGCTAGTTATGATGCCACATTTACTTATCATCTTTATAGAAAAATTATGTTAGAACATCTCAAAAAACAACCTAATCCATTTACTAGCAGTCGAGTTGACACTCCTTTTCAACATCATCCAGATTATGCTGATACTTATCATCGAGAATTTCAGATTTTACAAACTTCTTTAAATAACATCAAATTAGATCCTAATCATCAGAGTAAAGGTGTTGTTGTTATTGGAGAACCAGGTACTGGTAAAACTCATTTAATGATGCGACTGGCTAATGAGAGATTATCAAGTAATAGATTACTGTTTGTTCGGCAGCCTAATAATGCTCAATCTGTACTTTATCATATTTATAGTAGAATTTTAGAATCTCTAGTTGAGAAAGCCGGAAATTTACCTCAATTATACTCTTTAATTATTAACACTTTTCGGAAAATAGTTAGTCTTAATGATAGAGATGTTACACAAAAAGATATAGATATTTTAAAAGCCTTATATGATTTAGAAGATAATAGTATTAGTGCTTTAAGTAAAGAAAATACACAACGAAAACGAGAATATTGGCAATATATAGAAAAGACTATTAATGAATGGTGGATGAGTAATTATGCTCCGGGTAGTTTTGCTTTATCTATCATTAAAGGCATGGTTAAATATTGCAGTTATACAGATTATAAATATAGAAATATTAGCACTCGTTGGTTAGCCGGAAATGTTTTAACTGACGAAGAATCTGAAACCGTTGGTTTACCAAATTGGGGAGAAGAAATTAGTAAGGAAGCTTTTTCGTTAGAAGCTATTTCCGTTTTAGGTAAATTATCTATTTTGGATGAACCTTTAATTATTATTTTTGATCAATTAGAAGGTTTAGGACTTCCACACAATCAAGAAATTTTGTTAAATTTTGGGGAAGGTATCAAAGAAATTTTCACTCATGTTCCCAATAGTTTAATTATTTTGAATTTATTTCCTGATAGGTGGGAAAAATTTCAAACAATATTTGATCAATCTATTATTGGGAGAGTAGCTCAATATCAGGTTTCTTTACGTCAACCAACAGAAGCGGAAGTTAAATCTATTCTCAAAGTGAAAATACAAACTGTAGATATTACCTTAGAACAGTTATTTTTACCTGAAGATTTAGATGATATTTTAGGGAAGAAACCTATTCGGGCAGCTTTAAATCGGGCGGCTAAATACTATGATCATAGAGTTAATGGAATTTCTTTACCAGACGAAAGAAAACCAATTCGGGAATTAGATGGTAATGAAAAAATAGAACAGCAATTAAAATTTTTACAGCAACAGCAACAAACATCAATGGAAGTGTTAAGTCAACTAATTCAAGCTATACAATCACCTAATGCTGTTGATTTAAGGAACTTACATAATAAATTAGCAACTTATTTATCTGGTGAAACTACAATTCCCGTAAATCCTGTAATTGAATATCTGAATGAACATAGAATTGAGTTAGAACAAAAATATCATAATCCATCTATTATTAGTGATGGTGATGATGTTGGTAAATTGAAAAATATTGCTGAAGCTTTAACTCATATCCAGTCATTTAAATTAAGCCAATATCGTTTAGGTAAGAAGGTATTACCAGAACATATTGTTATTGAAAAGGGAAATCAGTATCATGTAATTGCTTTTTTAGAAATTAGTGGTACTCCCTTTACGAGTCGGATTAGTAATTTCAATGAATTAGTTATTAATAATTCCCAAAGCCAATTTTATTTAATCAGAGATGAACGTCAACCAGGTATTACTGCTAAAGTCGGTAAGGAACGAATTAAACAACTAGAAAATAGTGCTAATGGGAATTTTATGTTGTTTAATAAAGAAGATAGGATTCTCTTTGATTTGATTTATGATCTGATTATCAGTATTCATAACAAAGATTTAGATATAGATTTGGAATCAGCTTTAACTTTCGTTACCACTCATCAAGAATGGTATCACTGGATTTTTACAAAGTTTGGTTTTACGCCACCCAAACAATAAAATCACTGTAGTAAATTGTTACAGTGCGTAAATTTTAATTTATGAAAATACTCATCCTCAATGCCGGTTCTAGCAGCCAAAAGAGTTGTCTGTACGACATGACATCCCCGATTCCTAATTTAGCCCCCCAACCTCTTTGGGAAGGAAAAATAAATTGGACTGAAAACCAAAATCAGGCAGAAATTACAGTTAAAACCGCTACAGGTGCAAAACTGCAAGAAACCATTTCTGGTGATTCCCGACAGGTGCAATTTACTCATTTGTTATCTACTCTTACGAATGGTGAAACCAAGGTAATTGATGATTTAGCAGCCATAGATGTGGTAGGACATCGAGTGGTACATGGTGGTCAAGATTACCAAGAGGCTGTAATAATTACGGAAAAAATTAAACAGGCGATCGCTCACTTATGTAATCTAGCCCCAGCCCATAATCCAGCCGCTTTAGCTGGTATTGAAACCATTGAAAATAGTCTAGGGAATATCCCCCAAGTAGCAGTTTTTGATACTGGATTTCACCGCACTTTACCCGATGCCGCAGCTATCTATCCCATCCCCTATCATTTAGTTGAACAGGGTATCCGTCGTTATGGCTTTCATGGCATCAGTCACCAGTATTGTGCCAATCGAGCAGCGGAAATTCTTGGTCAAGATTTACAATCTCTGCGAATAATTACCTGTCATTTAGGTAATGGTTGTTCTTTAGCCGCCATCAAAAATGGTTGCAGTATTGACACAACAATGGGATTTACTCCTCTAGATGGTTTAATGATGGGTAGCCGCAGTGGTTCAATAGATCCAGGGATTTTGATTTACTTATTGCAACAGTATAATTACTCTAGTCACGAACTAGATAATGTGTTAAATAAAGCTTCAGGATTAAAAGGTATTTCTGGAATATCTAGTGATTTAAGGGAAGTGATAGCTGCAAAAGACCAAGGTAATCAACGCGCTCAACTAGCTTGGGATATATACGTACATAGCCTCCGGGCTGGTATCGGGGCAATGCTGGCTAGTTTAGCAGGTTTAGATGTTTTAGTCTTTACCGCTGGAGTCGGCGAAAACTCCCCAGCAATCCGTCAAGCTGCTTGTGAAGCTTGGGGATTTTTAGGACTGAAAATTGACTTGGCGAAAAATCAGCAACAACCTATTGATATTGATATTGCCACATCTGATTCCACAGTACGAATCTTAGTCATAGAAACTCAAGAAGATTGGTCAATAGCTCAACAATGTTGGAAATTGCTGCAACAATAATACAGGAGTTCAGGAGGTAGGGGCGCAGGGCCTGCGCCCGCCTGCGCCCATTCAGGAGTATGGCTAACGCCACGCTATGCCTTCGGCACACCACGTGAACGCTATCAGGAGTTCAGAAGAAAGAAATTTCTCCCCCACTCCCCCCACTCCCCCCCCACTCCCCCCACTCCCCCACTATGTTTTTATCTCGTGAAGCTATTACCACGCCATTAGTTGCTTGCTTTTGTATTGTCAGTATTAGCTTAATGCAAATACCAGAACTGCAAAAACTATTAATTAATAAACAAGCTATTTCCGTAGAAGCTCTCCAAAAAGACCTCAAGAAAGAAAGTTTTCGCTTAAACTTACTTGAGGCTATCCCCAGTTTTAGTTATAAAAATTTCATTGCCGATTGGGTATATATTGATTTTTTGCAATTCTTCGGTGATAATGAAGCCAGAGATAAAACTGGATACAGTATCAGCCCAGAGTATTTTGAAGTTATTTTAGACCGTGATCCACGTTTTTTAGAAGCTTATTTAGGACTTTCTATAAGTAGTTCTTTATACGGTGGTATGCCAGATAGAACTATAGCTTTAATGGAAAAAGGATTAAAATCTTTATCACCACAAATTCCCCCCAGGTCATACTATATCTGGCGCTATAAAGGCACAGATGAGTTACTATTTTTAGGTAATGCTCAGGCATCAAAAAAATCTTTTCTCAAAGCCGCAGAGTGGGCAAGCACTTATACTGATGAAGAAGGTAAGCAAGTAGCGTTTATTTCTCAAAAAACTGCCAAGTTTCTGAGTAAAAATCCTGATAGTAAAGCAGCACGAGTGGCTACATGGGCAATGGTTTTAAACAATAATGTAGATGAAAAAACTCGCAACCGAGCAATTCAGGAAATTGAAGCCCTGGGAGGAAAGGTCGTTACAAATGCCGACGGCACAGTTAGTATTAGACCACCAGAAAAAGATTGACAACGGACAACTGCGAAGAATCGTTACAATAGAATTTCTACTATCCTCATCTTTTAGACCTGTAGGGTAGAACAGATTATTTTTATTATGACAGGAGGATTATTTTAAGATATATTAAGATAAGTTAACATAATTATCATAATGTCCTCTTCCTTAGAGAAGCTAGGTATAAGCAGCAAACAAGTACAGGAGAATCAACATCGGTGAATAATAAAAAATGGCGAAATACGGGGCTGTACGCGCTCCTTTTTATAGTCGTTATTGCACTAGGAACGGCATTGTTTGACAAACAACCTCAAAGCCGAGAAACATGGCGCTACAGCCAATTTATCCAAGAAGTCGAAAAAGGCAGAGTTGAGAGAGTCAGTTTAAGTTCCGACCGGTCTACAGCCTTGGTGACACCTAAATATGACCCTAACAAAAAGATTGTTACCTTAGTTAATGACCCAGATTTAATCAATACTCTGACAAATAAAGGTGTTGATATTGCCGTATTACCTCAAGCAGACGAAGGATTCTGGTTTAAGGCTCTTAGCAGCTTATTCTTCCCTGTATTGCTGTTAGTTGGTTTATTTTTCCTCCTCCGTCGCGCACAAGGTGGACCAGGTAGCCAAGCTATGAACTTTGGTAAATCTAAAGCCAGAGTGCAAATGGAACCCCAAACTCAAGTTACCTTTGGTGACGTTGCGGGTATTGACCAAGCCAAATTAGAATTAAATGAAGTTGTAGACTTTTTAAAGAATGCCGATCGCTTTACCGCCATTGGTGCAAAAATTCCTAAAGGTGTACTTTTAGTTGGACCTCCTGGTACTGGTAAAACCCTCCTCGCGCGGGCTGTAGCGGGCGAAGCTGGTGTTCCTTTCTTCTCAATTTCTGGTTCTGAATTTGTGGAAATGTTCGTTGGTGTGGGTGCTTCCCGTGTCCGCGATTTATTTGAACAAGCGAAAACCAATGCTCCTTGTATCGTCTTTATTGATGAAATTGACGCAGTAGGTCGTCAACGGGGCGCTGGTTTAGGTGGTGGTAACGACGAACGGGAACAAACCCTCAACCAGTTACTAACGGAAATGGATGGTTTTGAAGGTAACACTGGTATTATTATTATTGCTGCTACCAACCGTCCTGATGTATTAGACGCTGCTTTATTACGTCCAGGTCGTTTTGACCGTCAAGTTGTGGTTGACCGTCCCGACTACGCTGGTAGAAGTGAAATTCTCAGAGTTCATGCCCGTGGTAAAACTTTATCTAAAGATGTAGACTTGGATAAAATTGCCCGCCGGACTCCTGGTTTTACCGGTGCAGATTTATCTAACCTGTTGAATGAAGCCGCAATTTTAGCCGCCCGTCGCAATTTAACTGAAATTTCGATGGATGAAATTAATGATGCAATTGACCGTGTATTAGCTGGACCCGAAAAGAAAGACCGGGTAATGAGCGAAAAGCGCAAAACTTTGGTTGCATACCATGAAGCAGGCCACGCTTTAGTTGGGGCTTTAATGCCTGACTATGACCCTGTGCAAAAGATTAGCATTATTCCTCGTGGTCAAGCCGGTGGTTTAACTTGGTTTACTCCTAGTGAAGACCGCATGGACACTGGCTTATATAGCCGTGCTTATTTGGAAAATCAAATGGCTGTGGCTTTAGGTGGTCGTCTGGCTGAAGAAATCATTTTTGGTGAAGAGGAAGTGACTACTGGTGCTTCTAATGATTTACAGCAAGTGGCTAGAGTAGCTAAACAAATGATAACTCGGTTTGGGATGAGCGATCGCTTGGGTCCAGTAGCCCTGGGTCGTCAACAAGGAAATATGTTCCTGGGTCGAGATATTATGTCAGAACGCGATTTCTCGGAAGAAACTGCTGCTGCTATTGATGAAGAAGTGCGGAAGTTAGTTGATACGGCTTACATTCGAGCTAAAGAAGTTTTAGTCAATAACCGCCAGGTTTTAGATGAAATTGCTCAAATGCTGATAGATAAAGAAACCGTTGACGCTGAGGAATTACAACAAATCCTTGGTAATAACGATGTGAAAATGGCAGCTTTTGCGTAGTTTTTTCTTAAATATCTAAAAAGGGTAATTCTGGTTTTTCTGGAATTACTCTTTTTAGTTTCTTGTGAACGTTAAAGATGCTAAAATCCCATACGGTTTAGTTAAGCCTAATACTCTTTTTTTAAAACGAACCACAGAGGCACAGAGGACACAGAGAGAGAAAAAAT
This sequence comes from Anabaena sp. 54, assembly GCF_017355725.1. Taxonomy (NCBI): domain Bacteria; kingdom Bacillati; phylum Cyanobacteriota; class Cyanophyceae; order Nostocales; family Nostocaceae; genus Anabaena; species Anabaena sp. 54. The sequence goes on along the minus strand of NZ_JAAVWA010000007.1, from coordinate 154,548 downwards.
AGAGAGGTTTTTTGCGTCAGTTTTGGGACATTTTTTTATGGTATATTACATTTTCCTGGTTTTGTAAGACAACATTAATCTAGAATAGATTATGACTACACTTAAATTGAAAAATCACCAAATCTGGCAAGATTTAACTGAGATATTAGAAAATTTAGATACTAATTCTCTTGTTCAAAAACATCTTGAACAATGCTGTTATACAATAAATGGTTATTGGGATGAACAGGATAAATATTATGAATCAATTACTTTACCTCACCCCATAGAAGCAAAATTAGTCAGCAGTTTTGTGGGTATTACCCAAGATAACCGTTTTCTAAAACTCAAATTTTCTCTTATGAATTTTCTGGAAAATATAGGTGAGTTAGTTCTTATCTATAATGAAAATCTAGAATTGATTGATGAAAATTGGTTTTTAGATATAGATTCTCCTATGCTTCCGCTTAATCAAAACAATTTAATAATCAGGTTTATTTCATTCTAGAAAATTGTAGGTTGGGTAGAACGAAGTGAAACCCAACAAAATATAGCTAGACTTATGAAAGTAATCTATTTTTGCACGCAGAGGCGCAGAGTCGCAGAGAGTTCATTTTATTTTATCCTATTCGCAAAACTAAGGTTTCTTCTCCTGGTGAAATTAGGGTTTTTCCGACTGGTAAAATGGCTAAAGCATTAGTTTGGGATAAGTTAATTAAGTTCCCTGAATTTAAGTTACCACTTGTTTGCTTAAATTCGTAAATACCATTATTTAATTTTAAATTACCCCAAATATAAGTTTCCATTTTTCCGTTAGATTTTAATTCGCAATGGGATTTTACTTTGATAAATTTACTTTCCCAACCTCGATTAATTCCTGAAAGTTTTTTAATTGTCGGTTTTACAAATCGCCAAAATGTCACTAAAGCCGAAACGGGATTTCCTGGTAAACCAAAATAAAGAGAATTGGGAAATGTAGCAAATGTTAAAGGTTTTCCTGGACGCATTTGCACGGCACGAAAATGAATTTCTGCTCCCAAAGATGCTAATATATTATCAATATAATCATAATCACCTACGGAAACTCCACCAGAAGAAATAACTATATCACTATTGTTAATAGCATAATTGATAGTCTCTGTTAATGCGCTAGGATTATCCTTAATAATTCCTAATGTTAACACTTCTGCACCCAAATCACGTACTAAAGCTGCTAAAGCATATTGGTTAGAATCTACTATCTGTCCAGGTTTTAGGGTTTGTTCTGGTGTTACTAATTCGTCACCACTTGAAAAAATTGCCACTCGCAGACGACGGAAAACACTTATTTCTGCCAATTGTGCAGCCGCTAAAATCGCAATTTCCGCTGCATTGAGGGGAATTCCTGCTGGTAAAAGTTCTTTTCCTGCTTGGTAAAAGTCTCCTTGGTGTCTAACAAATTCCTGCGGTTGCGGTGCAGAAAAAATAGAAACCCAGTTTTTCTCTAAATTAGTTTTTTCCTGCATAACTACAGTATCCGCACCTTTTGGGATTATTGCACCAGTGAAAATCCTTGCTGCTTGTCCTGGTTTAATAGTATTTTGAGGTTGATATCCTGCGGGAATCTCTTCGACAACTTCTAAAATTGTGGGATTTTCAGAAGTGGAATTTTGCACATCTTCATAACGCACTGCAAAACCATCCATTGCGGAATTATCCCAATGGGGAAAATCTAAAGAACTAATTACAGGAGTTGCTAAAATTCGGTGAAATGCTGTCAATAAATCAACAACTTCAAGATCATGTTCTTGATTTAAAGGTTGAACATGATTGAAAATAATCGTTTCTGCATCTTTAACGGATAACATAGTGGATGATTTAGTTAGTTACTGTTAGAAATTAAGATTAATTAACTTTTATTATTGAGAGGTTGTTTGAAAAGTCATGATTGCTGTATTACAGCAAATTGTCATCAAACCCGGAACAAGAACCCCACCCCCAACCCCCTCCCCGCAAGCGATGAGGGGGCTAAGATGTACCTTATATGATTGGAAATCGCTGTAAATGTTTTACCCCTCCCTAACCTTCCCCTTATAAAGGCTACGGTGTACACACAAGTTATCGAATCACCATTATTCCTCAAATTACCCCACCCTAACCCTCCCCGATGCTTTGGGGAGGGAACTAGATTTTTATTGTTTCCCCCTTTACAAGGGGAAAGGGGAGGACTATAGCAAATAAACATTGGATTTGAGAACTTTGATCAGTTTATTGCCCATGATAAGAAAAAAGACAGGCAAAAAGCCTGTCAAATAACCGATGATTTAGCAAAGAATTTGTAATCATTCTCAACAGTGATTTTTCCGATTCATGAAGTATCTAAATCAAATAAATCACACCAATCATAGTTATGATTTAGAAATTCATTTCCGCAGCTTGGACTTTTTCTACTTGTTTCTTCTTGAGAACTAGCATGATTTGTGCCATCATCACTAAACAGATAAAAGCAACTAACCATGTAACTCTAGAAGAGTCTTGCAAAACAATTTCTGCATCTCTTTGACCAAAACCACCAACATTGGGGTTGTTGGTTAAAGCATCACCAATGGCAACGGCTTGTCCTTGAGTCACAATTAATTCAGGTCCAACGGGAACTGTATCGGTAACAATATCACCAGTTGCGGTTGTGATGCTAATTAGATTCTTAACGTTACCGTCTTCATCTTCTGTTTGAGCAATTTTGCTAATTGTACCGGCAGCAGAAGCGTTGAATAAGTTATTATTGCTCTTCTCACCTGTGGGGTAAACTTGTCCACGTCCGCGATTACCGCCTACATGAACAGAGTATTTGCCAAAGTGGATATTTTTGTCTGTAGCGGGGTTAGGAGAAAGAATAGGGAAGACAATTTCTTGATATTCTTCACCAGGTAATGGACCAACAATGACAACATTATCTGTACTGTCGTTGTAAGGAGTGAATGTCATATCACCCACTTCTGCCTTGAGTTCTTCAGAAATGCGATCTTCTGGGGCAATCTTGAAGCCTTGAGGCAACATTAGTACAGCACCAACATTTAAGCCCACCTTAGAACCATCAGCACCCACTTGTTGCACAGTGGCATCGTAGGGAATCTTGACAACGGCTTTAAATACAGTGTCAGGAAGCACAGATTGAGGAATTTCCACTTCTGTGGGTTTAGCTGCTAGGTGACAGTTAGCGCAAACAATTCGACCCGTTGCTTCGCGGGGGGTTGCAGGAGCGGTTTCTTGCGCCCAGAAAGGATAGGCAGCAGCAGTTTGTGGGACGGCTATATCGCTAGTGAAGAAAAAAGTCACAGTAGCGATCGCTATAAGCAATGTATTAACCATTGCTTTAGCAGTGCGAGTTAACCTCGCAGGTGTAAGGGCATTTCTCATCTCTATAAAGTCATTTGTCAGTGGTTATTGGTCATTTGTCATTGGTCAGTAGTCATTGGTCAAGAGTTGATAAAAAGCCCTAGATTGTTGACTGGAGACTAATGCATTAAGCCCACCAAGCGGCATCCCCGGTGCGGAAATCGGTTTCTGTCCAAGGTGTGAGTAGAATTTTGTCGTCTTCTACGTTGGCATGGGCTAGAGCTAAGGATTTTGGTGCAGGACCACGAATTACTTTACCAGTAGCGTCATATTGTGAACCATGACAAGGGCATTTAAACTTATTCTCAGCCACGTTCCAAGGGACAACACAACCTAAATGGGTACAAATAGCATTAATCCCGTAGTCAGCGATCGCTTCTTTACTTTCCACCACAATATAGGTAGGATCTCCCTTGAGTCCTTGCACCAAAGTGCGATCGCCTACATTATGACTATCCAGAAACTTGCTAACACTAACATCATTACCTAGTTCATTCTTGGCTACAGTACCGCCACCAGCACCACCACTAGCAGGAGGGATAAAGTAGTTAATAACAGGGTACAATGCACCCAACGCCACCCCGGTAACAGTCCCGAAAGTGAGCAGGTTCATAAACTGACGACGACCTATATCGGGAACGTCTGTAATTTCTGAAAATTGAGCCATAATCTCCGCGCTGTTTGTGTAATTTATTAATCATTTTGACAAGAGTACCAGCACAAGAGCCACTCTCATCTGAATTGAAATCATAACGCTCATAGCGATGCCATAATTCTTAGTTGCAAGACATAGTGAGCATCTCTTCCGTTAGCATTACATTTCTTTATATCCCTATCATACTGGAGTCACGGAACTTAATATCATAACTAAATGTAAAATCTAGATAAGCTTAGGGGAAGAGGCAGGGGAGCAGGGGAGCAGGGGAGCAGAGGGCAGGGAGAAATAATTGTCTAATTACCAAAATCTAAAATCTAAAATTACTATGACCGGAAAGGAATTACGCCAACTGTTGATTGATAAATGGGGACAACCTTATGATGTCCAGTTTCGCCGCACCCAAGGCAAAATATTTCTGCAAATCATGTGGAAATACTTTGGACAAGCTTCTTTCCCCATGAGCGAAATAGATTATCAAGATCATCTGGACAGCATTGCCAATTATCTTAATGCTTTAGGCGGAATACAACAAGTACAAACTTTTATTCTAGAAACTAAAGAGCGTCCTCGTCTTGGTAAAGCAGTTAGCATACCTCTTGATTTGGGTGAACGCGCTTCAGAATGGATTGTTTAAAAATCAGGTAATAGGTAATGGGTGATGGGTAATAATTAATATATTCCTGACTCCTGACTCCTGACTCCTAACTCCTGATGCAGTTACCTTAAACTGAAGATATAAAAAAATTAACGGCAAAAAATAAGATATCTGTTACTATATACACTTATTGTACTAGGTTAACACGGTATTAATCAGGCTATGATTATGGGACGGTTTTAGAAGCCTGGAACGCTCCAGGTAAATTATGTTAATTTTTACGAGATGCTACGAGAACACAGTGCAGGGGACGTAAGCTGTGCGAATTCCGCTCGATTATTACCGAATTCTAGGATTACCGTTGGCGGCAAATGAGGAACAATTGCGACAGGCATACAGCGATCGCATTGTCCAATTGCCCCGACGGGAATATTCGACTACATCTATATCTTCTCGCAAGAAGCTGATTGAAGAAGCTTATATGGTTTTATTAAATACCGATGAGCGCAAAGCCTACGATCAGCTTTATCTGGCTCACGTTTATACTCCTAGCAAAACTGCTGACACAGGTTCACAGGAAAATCTAGTAGATACCAACTCCAAAGACCAAGATGCTCAAAGTCTCAGCATCGAAATCACCCCAGAGCGATTTATTGGTTCTTTGTTAATACTCCAAGAACTAGGAGAATATGAATTAGTATTAAAACTCGGTCGCCCGTACCTAGTTAATAAACCTAGTCCAATTAGTCTCAAAACAGGTCATCGTACTACCCAAGCAGAAACTCCTGAAAACCCAGACCTACCAGACATTATCCTCACCGTCTCCCTAGCTTGCCTAGAACTAGGACGGGAGGAATGGCAGCAAGGTCACTATGAAAATGCCGCCATATCTTTAGAAACTGGTGAGGAGTTATTAGCACGGGAAGGCTTATTTCCCAGCGTCCGCGCCGAAATGACCGCTGATCTTTACAAACTGCGTCCCTATCGCATCTTGGAACTATTAGCACTACCACAAACACAGATTCCCAAACGTCGGCAAGGATTAGAATTATTACAAAGTATCTTAGAAGATCGTGGCGGCATTGATGGCACGGGCAACGATCAATCAGGACTTAACATAGATGACTTTTTACGATTTATCCAACAAATTCGCCATTATTTAACAGTCTCAGAACAGCATAAACTCTTTGAATTAGAAAGTAAACGCCCCTCAGCCGTGGCTACATATTTAGCAGTATATTCCTTAATCGCCAGAGGTTTTGCCCAACGCCAACCAGCATTAATTCGTCAAGCCAAGCAACTATTAATGCAATTAGGCAAACGCCAAGACGTGCATTTAGAACAATCCCTTTGTGCTTTACTCATGGGACAAACGGAAGAAGCCACCCGCGTCTTAGAACTAAGTCAAGAATATGAAGCCTTAGCTTTTATTCGGGAAAAATCGCAAGACTCACCAGACCTATTACCCGGACTATGCTTATACAGTGAACAATGGTTACAGCAAGAAGTATTTCCCCACTTTCGAGATTTGGCAAAACAGCAAGCCTCGTTAAAAGAATACTTTGCTGATAGACAAGTACAAGCTTATCTAGAATCTTTACCCAACGATGCCCAAATTACCAATGAATGGGCAGTAATTAACCATCAATCCTTTCCCCAGCCAGATATTCATCATTCCCGTCACCATAATAATAACACCACACAAACACCACAACATCATCAACCAGTCAATCCTGAGTTACCAGAAACCCATCCTCGACCTCAACCTGAATCTTCCCAGGGTTCTATACCGAGGTGGAATCATCCATCAACAGATGGAAATGAGGGAAATCAAATATCACAAATACCCTTAACAGCAGCAAACCCAAACAGAAGAACACATCCAGTTAATGATCATCCGACGACAGTAACAAACCAGCAGTCTCCCAAACGCAGAAGACGCAAACCGACTGCTAATACACTTCCCCAGCGATTCATCCAGTCTCAAGCTAATTTTCTCAGTAGTCTAGATCCAAAAACGCGCTTAGTTTGGCTAGTTTTTTTCTCATTGGGAGGAGTATTAATTTTTTCGTTATTAGTATCAACAACTTTTGGCTTGGTCAAAAATATCTTCTTTCCCAGTCCATCATTAAAGGGAGAACAGTTAGCAATACAACTAAATCAACCACCCATCAACATTCCTGACCCCAACAGCGAACCTGAAGCCACCAATAATGAAGAACTGACCAAGGAGACAGCAAAGGAAGTAATTGAAACTTGGTTATCTGCCAAAACCTCAGCTTTGGGGCAAAATCATGACATTGATGGTTTAAAGGAAATTTTAACAGGTGCAGTTTTATCCCAATGGCAGTCAGTAGCCCAGCAAGAACAAGAAGATCAACGCCATCGCCAGTACAAGCATAATGTGGAAATAGTCACTGTCTCTAACAAGGGTACAGACAAAGATTATGTATCTGTAGATGCTCAAGTACAAGAAGTTACCAAGTTCTATCAAAATAGTCAGCAGCAAAAGTCTTCTAGTGAAAACTTGCGGGTTCGTTATGATTTGGTTCGCAAAGAAGGCAAATGGCTGATTCAGAAAATGTCAGTGATTCAGAATTTTTTGTAAGTTGGAGGCAAGAGGTAAGAGGTAAGAGGGGAAAAATTTCTTTCTTCATCCTGACTCCTGACTGGGCGCGGGGCCCGCGCCCCTACCTCCTGACTCTTCCCTTAATGTTATGAAACTTTGACACTAATGCCCTGACTGAGATCGCTATATTAAGATTTCATGACATATTGATCCCCGCAGGGCTGATAACTACGTGAAATATAGTAAAACCTATCTTTAGACCCCTTGATCCCTAGATAGTTTTACTGGTTAATATTTACTTAACAACTCTTTGCAATCCTCAATAAATGCAAAACAACGGCATAACCAGGAATTTCGATGAGTTGGTATCTTAATAAAAAACAAACAGTAAACAAATTTAAAACTGGGGCAAAACCGGGAGTCAGGAATAAAAAAATCTGGGTAGATGATATTTCATCAAAACTTTTTTAACCCGGAAACAATAATTTACCTTTCAAACTACTGGAGTCCAAATAAATGGCAAAAGAACGCCCACCGCTAGAAGAGATGACCTTACGGCAATTACGCAAAGTTGCCAGTGAATACTGTATATCTCGTTATAGCAGAATGCGTAAATCGCAGTTATTAGCATCAATTGAAGACGTTCAAAATAGTAAATTCTCGCTCAGTTCATCCCCTAATCTGGAGGCACAAGAAACCGTGGAAGCAGCAAAATTTGAGTTAGGTCAAGAAGATCGGACTGGTGGTTCTCTCGCTGATGTTGATGAAGCACTAGCAGATTTACCAGCTGGTTATGGTGACAGTCGGATTGTTCTGTTACCTCGTGATCCTCAATGGGCTTACACTTACTGGGATATTCCTAACGACCATAAAGAAGCACTGCGTCGTCAAGGTGGACAAACCCTAGCTTTGCGGATTTATGATGTCACTGATGTTGATCTAGATTATCAAAGTCCCCACAGTATTCAAGAATACCCTGCTGATGAACTAGCGAGAGAATGGTATTTGCCAATTCCCGTGAGCGATCGCGATTATGTGATAGATGTCGGTTATCGCACCGCTGATGGTGGTTGGTTGGTATTAGCGCGTTCCGCGAGAGTGCATATTCCCCCCGTCTATCCTGCTGACTGGATTGAAGATGTCTTCATCACCGTAGACTTTGAAGAAGACCTACGTGGTAAGACCTTCTACGAACTAGTTCCCCCATCCAAGAAATTACCAACTGCTACTGCTACTGCTGCTGCGGGTGGTGGAAATCCCATTTACGAACAAATCTTTGGTCTAGCAGAATCCGCTGAAGCTCAACGGGTTGCAGGTTCTATATTCGGTTCTATGCAGCACGTCCCCGGTTCTGCTGCTCCCGAACAAGCTCTCAGTTCCTACGTTTTCCCATCTGGTGTAGGTATGTGGGCTATTCCTACCGTATCTGGTTTAACTATGTCCGGTGTGGGAATGTCCGGTTTCTCCGCTTCTGCTGTTCCTGCGCGTCCTCGCAAATTCTGGTTAGTTGCTGATGCTGAACTGATTGTCTACGGTGCAACCGAACCTGATGCAACTGTAACCATTGGTGGTCGTCCCATTAAACTTAATTCGGATGGTACATTCCGCTTCCAAATGTCTTTCCAAGATGGTTTAATTGACTACCCAATTTTAGCTGTTGCGGCTGATGGTGAACAAACCCGTTCTATTCACATGAAGTTTGAGCGCGAAACACCTTCTCGTCATACTAATACTAAAGATGAAGCTGTTTTGGAATGGATGGTATAAGTTCTGTATTTGAAGATTAACCATAACTGCAATTAATAAATTCACCCGTTATAGGATTACTGTAGCGGGTTTTTTATGGAAAGAAAATCAACAATGTCTGATAGCGTAACGTGGCGCCAGCCATATCAGGATACCCAGGATTACGGGATTTTCAGGATGTTGTTGTTTATTTGATGTGGGGATTTTGAGGATTTTTTTGTCTGAATCAGGATTTCCAGGATTACGGGATTTTCAGGATGTTGTTGTTTATTTGATGTGGGGATTTTGAGGATTTTTTTGTCTGAATCAGGATTTCCAGGATTAGAGGATTTTCAGGATGTTGTTGTTTATTTGATGTGGGGATTTTGAGGATTTTTTTGTCTGAATCAGGATTTCCAGCATTTTAGGATTTTCAGGATGTTGTTGTTTATTTGATGTGGGGATTTTGAGGATTTTTTTGTCTGAATCAGGATTTCCAGGATTACGGGATTTTCAGGATGTTGTTGTTTATTTGATGTGGGGATTTTGAGGATTTTTTTGTCTGAATCAGGATTTCCAGGATTAGAGGATTTTCAGGATGTTGTTGTTTATTTGATGTGGGGATTTTGAGGATTTTTTTGTCTGAATCAGGATTTCCAGGATTAGAGGATTTTCAGGATGTTGTTGTTTATTTGATGTGGGGATTTTGAGGATTTTTTTGTCTGAATTAGGATATCCAGCATTTTAGGATTTACAGGATGTTATAATATTTATAAACTTTCATCAAAATATACAGTTATGGCGATCGCTATTTCCCTGACTCCAGAACTAGAAGCAAGACTACGTGAAAAAGCAACCCAACAAGGAAAAGATATCAGTTTAGTAGCGGCTGAATTATTGAAAAATATCCTAGATTGGGAATTAGAAGATTCACAAGTAGCTATTCAAGGTATTCAGCAAGGATTAGATGATTTTGAAGCAGGTCGCTTTCGGTCTTTTGATGATTTTGCTAATGAACAACGTCGTAAATATAACCTGCCCCGTGAAGTATGAAATACTATATTGATATTTCTAGTATAGCAGAAGCCGAGGCAGATAAAGCATTTTTACAAATGTCTCAAATAACTTCTTCTGAAAAAGCAAGTCAGTGGTATGCAGGTTTACTACAACTAATTGAATCTTTATCACAAATGCCAAAACGATGTTCTTTAGCTAGAGAAAATGATTATTTTAGTCAAGAAATTCGGCAGATAATTTATGGTAAAGGACGCAACGCATACAGGATTATTTTCACAATTATAGAAGGAGAAGAAATTTCTACAGTTCGTGTTCTTCATATTCGTCATGCAGCACAGCAGACTATTGGTGAAGTTCCTGATGAATTTGCACAAGAATAATATCGCATTTTTGATGAGATATTCTCTGAATCAGGATAACCAGGATTAGAGGATGTACAGGATGTAATTTTTTTATTGTTTAGGAAAAATGGAAATTTTTGGATGATAGATAATATGCTGTGATTGTAATTATCATTTTTCAATATTCACAGACAATTCATCAATCACAATCTGTCAGAATCAGGATTTCCAGGATTAGAGGATTTTCAGGATGTAATTTTTTTATTGTTTAGGAAAAATGGAAATTTTTGGATGATAGATAATATGCTGTGATTGTAATTATCATTTTTCAATATTCACAGACAATTCATCAATCACAATCTGTCTGAATCAGGATAACCAGGATTAGAGGATGTACAGGATGTAATTTTTTTATTGTTTAGGAAAAATGGAAATTTTTGGATGATAGATAATATGCTGTGATTGTAATTATCATTTTTCAATATTCACAGACAATTCATCAATCACAATCTGTCTGAATCAGGATAACCAGGATTAGAGGATTTTCAGGATGTAATTTTTTTATTGTTTAGGAAAAATGGAAATTTTTGGATGATAGATAATATGCTGTGATTGTAATTATCATTTTTCAATATTCACAGACAATTCATCAATCACAATCTGTCTGAATCAGGATAACCAGGATTAGAGGATGTACAGGATGTAATTTTTTTATTGTTTAGGAAAAATGGAAATTTTTGGATGATAGATAATATGCTGTGATTGTAATTATCATTTTTCAATATTCACAGACAATTCATCAATCACAATCTGTCAGAATCAGGATTTCCAGGATTAGAGGATTTTCAGGATGTAGTTGTTTGATTGTCTATAAAATATAGAGATTTTGGGATGATAGATAAGTTATCAGTTAAATTATCCGCTGTTAATTCTTGACTATTACTGTAACTGGATTTTATAATCTTCAAATCTTCACAGACAATTTATCAATAACAATCCTGTACATCCTAAAATCCTGTACATCCTGATTCAGACAATTACAATTTCAGCATCTCACCAACAACCTACAAATCACAATCATGTAAATCCATGAACACATCTAATACCCAAAATCTAAAATTAGACGAAATTACATACATAATAAATGGATGTGCAATGAAAATACACCGAACTTTGGGAAATGGTTTTCAGGAGGTTATTTATCAAAGATGTATGGACATTGAACTCAAAAAATCAGGTTTAAGTTTTGGAAGAGAGGTAGAACAAACAATTTATTATGAGGGAGTTGAAGTAGGAACACGAAGGGCAGATTTTATAGTTGAAAATCAGGTTGTGGTGGAGTTGAAAGCGGTTATTTCTTTAGAAGATGTTCATTTAGCACAAGCGAAAAACTATGTGATAGCTTATAATTTTCCCGTTGGTTTATTGATTAATTTTGGTGGGTTGAAGTTGGAATATAAGAAGGTTTTTAATCCTAGATATCAGGGTTAATTTGTCTGAATCAGGATATCCAGGATTTAAGGATTTACAGGATGTGGTTGTTTATTTGAAGTGGGGATTTTGAGGGTATTTTTTGTCTGAATCAGGATAACCAGGATTTTAGGATTTACAGGATGTGGTTTTTTATTTGAAGTGGGGATTTTGAGGGTATTTTTTGTCTGAATCAGGATAACCAGGATTAGAGGATTTACAGGATGTGGTTGTTTGATTGTCTATAAAATATAGAGATTTTCGGATGATAGATAAGTTATCAGTTAAATTATCAGCTGTTAATTCTTGACTATTACTGTAACTGGATTTTATAATCTTCAAATCTTCACAGATAATTTATCAATAACAATCTGTCTGAATCAGGATAACCAGGATTAAAGGATTTACAGGATGTGGCTGTTTGATTGTCTATGAGAAGTACAGATTTTAGGATGTTAGATAATAAATTATCCGTTAAATTATTTGTTGTTATTTGTTGACTGTTGGTGTAACTGTATCTTATAATATCTCACTTATAATATCTCAATATTCACAGACAATTCATCAATAACAATCCTGTACATCCTCAGATCCTGGACATCCTGATTCTGACAATTACAATTTCATTATCCTACCAACAACTTACAAATCACAATCCTGTAAATCCTAAAATCCTGGATATCCTGATTCAGACAATGACAATTTCAGCATCCCACCAATAACCTACCAAATAAAAATCTTGGGCGTTGCTGAATTGGGGTATGAAATTGAAAAATCAAAAAAATGAAACTCTTACTCTCTGAGACTCTGCGCCTCTGCTTGAAATAAAATCATACTCTTAATCAGCAACGCCCAATTTTCCATAGGGTTAAAACGCAAACATAAAAGGAATCTTAACTTTTTGCCAAAAATATTGCTTTTTTGGCGGGGTTATTGTAGTTTGAGAGTTACATAAATTCAGGAGAGTAAATTATTTATCTGGTGCAATTGTATGCTTGATTACATCAAAGAACAATTTAAACAACATCCTATAATCTGTGGCAGTGTAGCATTTATTACTGTTATTACTGTATGTGGTACAGTTATTGCTTTGCTTCACGATAAAAATTTACTTGGGGTGAGTGTATCATCACAAAACCTAACTATTGACAGGAAATTACAACTTCCGAATGATGTAGATATTCAAGGAGAATGGGTTTATCAATCTGAATCAAATGAGGAAAAAGTTTTTATAGAAGATAGTTGTAAAAATAGATATGGTAGAGTAAATATAAACCATGTAGCAGACTATGAAATACGTCTATCTGGCGAAAGAATGACTACTGGAAATTGTAAAACGCGAGATCCAAACTCACAAAGACAAATAGAAAAAGTCGCACTGGACAGCAAAATTGCTTTTGTAATTCCACAAAGAAAACTTGTTGTCTTCCAGATTGATACTCAGGATAGAATCCCCAGTACCTTCTATATAACAACAAATATAAAGAAGGATCCTAATGAGGTTAAACCATCAGAAATGACTGGTACTTTTACTTATTTGAATGATACAAGCAAAACGTGGTTTAGAGGAAGAATATATTTTTATAAAGCAGATTCTTCAAAAGCACAAACGATACTAAAAAAATTACCATAGACAATTAAAACTGCTAATGAATCTGTTTATGCTGTTCCTAAATCAAAAAAGTTAAAAATCAGTTAGTCTGTAGGGTGCGTTAGCGCCAGCGTAACGCACCTTATCCCACAATCAAAACGGTGCGTTAAATTTCATTAACGCACCCTACAATTAACTAACTATAAGCCTCCATCGGTAAACAAGAACAAACAAAATTCCTATCCCCAAAAGCCGCATCAATTCTCCCCACACTTGGCCAGAACTTATATTCCTTACTCCAACTTGCAGGATAAGCAGCTTGTTCACGGGAATAGGGATGATTCCATTCACCAATAATCAAACTTTCCGCAGTGTGAGGGGCATTTTTTAAAAGATTATCGTGAATGTCCATTGTACCAGATTCAATGGCGGCAACTTCCTCACGAATCGCAATCAAAGCATCACAAAATCTATCTAATTCCTGTTTAGATTCACTTTCCGTTGGTTCTACCATAATTGTCCCAGCAACAGGCCAAGAAACAGTAGGTGCATGAAAACCATAATCCATTAACCGCTTCGCAACATCATCAATTTCAATCTGCGCTGATTTCTTCAAACTTCGCAAATCTAAAATACATTCATGTGCCACCAAACCATTTTTTCCCTGATACAAAACCGGATAATAAGACTCTAATTTCTTAGCCATGTAATTAGCATTCAAAATGGCAATTTTGGTTGCTTCCGTCAACCCATCTGCACCCATCATGATAATATACATCCAAGAAATCACTAAGATACTTGCACTACCCCAAGGTGCAGCAGAAACAGCACCCAAATCACCACCCATTCTCACCACAGAATGTCCTGGTAAAAACGGGACAAGGTGGGAAGCGACACCAATGGGACCCATTCCCGGACCACCACCACCGTGAGGAATACAGAAGGTTTTGTGTAAATTCAAATGACAGACATCTGCACCAATATCACCAGGACGACAAATACCTACTTGGGCGTTCATATTAGCGCCGTCCATGTAAACTTGTCCACCGTGAGAATGAATTACACCACAAATTTCTTGAATTGCTTCTTCAAATACCCCATGAGTTGATGGATATGTCACCATTAAAGCTGATAATTCATGACTATATTTTTCAGCTTTGGCTTTTAAATCTTCAACATCAATATTACCATGATCATCACAAGCAACTCCTACTACTTTCATTCCACACATTACCGCACTCGCGGGATTTGTTCCATGTGCAGATTGAGGAATTAAACAAATGTTTCTGTGTCCTTCTCCCCGACTTTGATGATATTCATGAATTACCAAAAGTCCCGCATATTCACCTTGAGAACCTGCATTTGGTTGTAAGGAAATTCCCGCAAAACCTGTAATTTCTCCTAACCATGCTTCTAGTTGTTGGAACAGGATTTGATAACCTCTAGTTTGGGAAATTGGCGCAAAAGGATGGATTTTACCAAATTCTGCCCAAGTTACGGGAATCATTTCCGAAGTCGCGTTTAACTTCATCGTACAAGAACCCAAGGGAATCATTGAAGTTGTTAATGATAAATCCTTGCTTTCTAGTTGATGTAAATAACGTAATAACTCAGTTTCTGAATGGTAACGATTAAAAACTGGATGGGTGAGATATTTACTTTGACGTGATAATTGAGAATGAGAAATTGGTAATTCTTCTACAGTGAAAGGTAATTGATCTTTCAACGCAAAAATTTGCCAAAGGTCAATTAAATCTGCTTCGGTGGTAGTTTCATCTAAGGAAATACCCACAGTGGAATTATCGAAAATTCTCAAGTTGATATTTCTCTCATTTGCAGCGTCGAGAATTGCTTCTAATCTGGTATTTCCTAATTCTACCCGCAAGGTATCAAAGAAGTTTTCCGAACTGATTTTATAACCTAACTTTTTCAATCCTGCGGCTAAAGTTGCGGTAAGTTCATGGATATTTTGAGCGATCGCTCTCAGTCCATCGGGTCCATGATACACTGCATACATACTCGCCATCACTGCCAATAAAACCTGTGCCGTGCAAATATTACTGGTGGCCTTATCTCTGCGGATGTGTTGTTCGCGGGTTTGCAAAGCTAAACGGTATGCAGGTTTACCATGAATATCTTTTGATACCCCCACAATGCGCCCTGGAACAAGCCGTTTATACTCTTCCTTCGTGGCAAAATAAGCAGCGTGTGGTCCCCCAAATCCCAAGGGAATACCGAAGCGTTGGGTACTACCTACAGCAATATCAGCCCCTAATTCACCGGGGGGTGTGAGTAATGTTAAACTTAAAGGATCTGCGGCTATTGTCACCAATGCACCCTGAGCATGGGACTTTGTGATAAAATTGCGGTAGTCGTAAATTGTCCCGTCGGTTGCGGGATATTGCAGAACTGCACCAAAGATAGTTTCGGAAAAATCGAAAGTTTGATGATCACCGATAATGATGTTTATGCCTAAAGGTTTGGCGCGTGTTTGCAATACATCAATGGTTTGAGGATGACATTCACTAGACACAAAATAGTTATGGGATTTATTTTTGCACACACCATAACTCATACTCATGGCTTCTGCGGCTGCTGTCCCTTCGTCAAGCAAAGAAGCGTTAGCAATTTCTAAACCCGTTAAGTCAATAATCATGGTTTGGAAATTTAACAACGCTTCCAAACGTCCTTGGGCAATTTCTGGCTGATAAGGGGTGTATGCTGTATACCAACCGGGATTTTCTAAGATGTTGCGTTGAATGACGGTAGGGGTAATACAGTCATAATATCCCATGCCGATAAATGAGCGATAAACCTGATTTTTATCAGCTATTTGCTTTAATTTTGCCAGTGCTGCATATTCGCTTTGCGCTGCTGGTAGATTAAGGGTTTGATGAAACCGGATTGCCTGTGGTACTGTTTTATCAATCAGATCATCAAGGCTGGAAAGACCTAATAAATCTAGCATTTGCTGAACATCATCGGGTTTTGGTGCAATGTGTCTTTGTGCAAAGTTGCCTAATTTTTGACTAGTGTGAGGTTGAGTGCGCGGGGGATTAGCTACCACAAATCGTTCTCCAAAGGTTTCTGTATTAATATATTGTAATGATCACTTTTGGATATTAGGGTTTTTTCTATAGCAATTCTATGTGAGTTGTAAATAGGGTTTTTTAACTAACCACAGAGGCACAGAGGTCACAGAGGTGGAGAATGAAGAGATTTACGCCTATGGCAAGTTTGTGGGTTTACGTTTTATTTAGTTTGGTAATGTTTCCATTTTTGCTGTAGTCGTTTTCTTTTTTCGGGTGTTAAGGTATGGAAACAGTGGGGACAGGAAATACTTTTTTCATATTCTGGGGAGGTTTTATCTTTTTCGGAAACGGGATATCCACAAGCAAAGCATAATTCTTGATTTCCTGTTTCTAAGTTATGACTAACTGTGATTCTTTCATCAAAAATAAAACATTCTCCTTCCCATAAACTTTCTGTTTGGGGAACTTCTTCTAGATATTTGAGAATGCCTCCTTTGAGGTGATAAATTTCTTCAAAACCTTGAGAAAGTAGATAAGATGAGGCTTTTTCGCAACGAATTCCTCCAGTACAAAACATTGCTACTTTTTTATGCTTTTTGGGGTCAAGATGTTTTTGTACATATTCGGGAAAATCTCGAAATATCTGAGTTTGCGGATTTTCTGCTCCTTTGAAAGTCCCAATGGTGACTTCATAATCATTGCGGGTATCAATGACTGTGACTTCTGGGTTAGAAATTAAATCATTCCAGTCTTCGGGTTTGACATAAGTTCCTACTTTTTCCGCTGGGTTTACTTCTGGTAAGCCTAAAGTGACAATTTCTGGCTTTAAGCGGATTTTTAACCGCTCAAATGGGGGAATTTCTGTGTAGGATTCTTTATGTTCTAAATCTGCAAACCGTGAATCATTGCGAAGAAAGGCTAGAACTGTGTCAATTTGCTGACGAGAACCGGCAATTGTGCCGTTAATTCCTTCCTGTGCTAGTAAGATAGTTCCTTTGATTCCTTGTGACTGACAAAGGGATAATAAGGCTACTTGTAGTTCTCTACAATCAGGGAGATTCACGAATTTATATAGTGCAGCAACAACTGTCTGATTTTCTTGGTTCATGGTCTTGGCAAATTAATAATAATAGTTTATGATGACTTAGTTATGTAAAATCAACCCTTTTTACATAAAAAACACACTTGGGGGTTTAGCTCAGTTGGTAGAGCGCCTGCTTTGCAAGCAGGATGTCAGCGGTTCGAGTCCGCTAACCTCCATTGATTTACGAAATACGTCTCACGCAAAGGCGCAAAGGCGCAAAGAATAAAAGCCGCATTTAAATTCAGCAAACCCTAATTATGTTTAAATACTAAGGAAAGGTTATTTGCTGGCATGGGGTAAGTTTGGTGCAATATCAGATTTTGGGCTTCAGCAGCTTTAACTACATCTTCTAGGTTACGCACTCCCCAGTCTGGATTCTGTGCTTGTAAAGACTCATCAAAATCAGCGTTACTGGGTGCGGTATGTTCGCCATTTTGTTTATAGGGACCATATAAGTAGAGTATACCACCAGGTGGCAGAATCCGTCCAGCCCCTGCCATTAGTCCTAAACAGGATGACCAAGGGGAAATATGAATCATGTTAATATTGACAATGGCAGAAATAGGTGGTTGTGGTATTATCTCTTTTTCCACAGGCCAAATTGGTGAACTTGCATCTAAATCTAGGGGTGGCTGCATGGCTTTACAGGGGAAAAATTCAGTCCAGGCGCTAATACTAGCACGCAGTTCTGGGTTAGGGTCTGAAGGTAGCCATTGTCGAGGTGCGAGGTGATAGGAGAAAAATGTAGCGTGTTCACCTGTGCCACTGGCTATTTCTAAAATAGTCCCATGTTGAGGCAATATTTGTAAAAGCAATTCTAGAATGGGTTCGCGGTTGCGCTGGGTTGCGGGGGCAAATCTTCGCTGGTCTGCGGGTGTGTTCATTATGATTATGATAATTAAATTAGCAGCGCTTCCTAGGTCTCGCTATCTCTTCGAGACGCTACCGCGAACGCTATCGCTCAATTTTAGCTTTTTTCGCCACACTACAGGAGAACAATTTGCCTAAGTCTATTCATTCTACCCAACCTCCCCTAAAATTTATTCCTCAACGTCATAATCCCTTCGTTGTTAAAGTCGTGTCTTGGTTTTTGCCTTTGATTTTACGGGTGAGAACTAGACCTTGGCTACCTGCGGGTATTGTCAATATTGAAGCTAAAAACGCCGAAGTTTTAGCTAAATTATACCACGAATTTCAAGCAGGTAAAGTCCGATTTTTAATTGCTTTCCGTCACCCAGAGGTGGAAGATCCTCTATCTATGTTATACCTACTATCACGAATTGTCCCCCAGGCAGCCAGGGAAAAAGGTATTAGTCTCAAATACCCTGTTCACAGTCATTTTATGTATGAACGAGGAATGACTTTATGGGCAGGAAAGTGGTTGGGATGGTTATTTTCTAGACTTGGTGGTGTACCTATTCGTAGAGGGAAACGCGTAGATAGAAATGCTATCCAAACGGCCAGAGAATTATTTGCTAATGCCGAAATGCCGATTGCGATCGCTCCTGAAGGTGGTACAAATGGACATAGTAGTATAGTCAGTCCTTTAGAACCGGGTGTGGCGCAATTGGGTTTTTGGTGTGTGGAAGATTTAAAAAAGGCTAACCGCGAAGAACAGGTTTTTATTATTCCTATTGGCATTAAATATAGTTATGTTAATCCCCCTTGGCAAAAAATAGATTGGCTTTTATCTAAATTGGAAGCTGATAGCGGTTTACCTGGGACGGAACTTAGTACAAATGGAAAGGAACGGGAAGGAATTTTATATCAGCGGGTTTTACGTTTAGCTGAATATCTAATTTCGGAAATGGAGGAATTTTATCGCCGTTTCTATCATCAGGATTTTCCAGAAATTATCAGTTCAGAAGTTCCTATAAATGAATTGTTAACTACTAGATTACACCGTTTGATGGACACTGCTTTGAAAATTACGGAAAAGTATTTTAATATCCAGCCTCAAGGTAATTTTATTGATAGATGTCGCCGTTTAGAGGATGCTGGTTGGAATTATATTTATCGAGATGATATTGCCGATATTCCAAGTTTACCACCTTTTAAACGGGGTCTAGCTGATTGGGTAGCTGAAGAAGCCGATTTAAAAATGCAGCACATGAGAATTGCTGAAAGTTTTGTGGCGGTTACTGCTGATTATATTCTCGAAAAACCCACACCAGAAAGATTTGCAGAAACGCTTTTATTAATGTTTGATATGTTGTCTCGCATTCAGAATTCTACTTTACCAGGAAGACCGCGTTTAGGTTGGAAACAAGCTATGATTTTTGTTGGTGAACCGATTAATGTGAATACAAGATGGGAAAATTGTCAAGGGAATAAACAAGCTTTGCGAAAGGGTGTAAGTGAGTTAACGCAGGATTTACAGGTGATGTTGGAGGGGTTGATTAAGGATTAAGTTCACGCAGAGGCGCAGAGGCGGGGAGAGGGTTTTGTAATAGTTTCATTTATCGGCGAAACTATTCAAAATATCTTCAGGTAAAGGAACATCAAAATGTTTTGAGATGACCTCATCTACTTTATTATACTTGCTGAGAGCGATCGCCAAAAAACCAGAAACCCCGATATTGGTAAATTGAAGTATGAAAATAGAAAATATGTCCACGCAAACTAACCACAGCTTTAAGTAGTGAGACAAAATTAATTACACAATGTCATTGCGTAAGCGTTGCGTGGCGTTAGCCATATGGAACGAAGTGAAATGAAGCAATTCCAAGGGTTGTGATTGCTTCCCTTCGCTCGCAATGACTGTCAATATTTTTGTTCAGTTACTTACTATGTGAATTTAACCGGATTTGATATGACCTGTTCCCTTTTTTTGGTGATAATAGAAATTGCGAATCTGTGGAGATATAGAAGAAAATGACTAAGTTACGGGTGGGTTTACTGTTTGGTGGACGTTCTGGAGAACATGAGGTTTCAATAATTTCAGCCGGGGCGATCGCCCATGCCCTCACTTTAGAAGAAAATGCTAAAGAATACGAAGTTTTACCTTTCTACATTCAAAAGAATGGCAGTTGGCAAGCAGGAGTTACTGCACAACAGGTTTTAACATCTGGTGTTCCCCATGAAATCCCCTCCATAACCCCTAATTTATGGCAATTTCCTCCAGAAACTCAAGAAGTTGATCTTTGGTTTCCCGTGCTTCATGGTCCTAATGGCGAAGATGGTACAATTCAAGGTTTACTAACTTTGATGCAAGTTCCCTTTGTGGGTTCTGGAGTCTTGGGTTCAGCCATAGGAATGGATAAAATTGCCATGAAAATGGCTTTTGCCCAAGCGGGATTACCTCAAGTAAAATATATTGCTGTCAGCAGAGAGCAAGTTTGGTCAAATGCTTGTGTATTTCCCAAGCTGTGTGATGAAATTGAAGCCACATTGGGCTATCCCTGCTTTGTCAAACCTGCTAATCTAGGTTCGTCGGTGGGAATTGCCAAAGTGCGATCGCGTCAAGAATTAGAAACAGCTTTAGATAATGCCGCCACCCATGATAGGCGAATTATTGTCGAAGCTGGAGTTGTAGCCAGAGAAGTCGAATGTGCCGTTTTAGGTAACGAAAACCCCAAAGCCTCCGTTGTTGGTGAAATTACCTTTAATAGTGATTTTTACGATTACGAAACCAAATATACCCCTGGGAAAGCCGATTTATTCATTCCCGCAAATTTACCAGATACAGTGGCACAGCAAATTCAAGACATGGCTTTACAAGCCTTTGCGGCTGTTGATGCCGCTGGTTTATCCAGAGTAGACTTTTTCTATGTAGAAGCTACCGGAGAACTTTTTATTAACGAAATTAACACTTTCCCAGGGTTTACCTCCACAAGTATGTATCCCCAACTCTGGGCTAATACGGGTATACCCTTTGCCCAATTAGTACATCAGTTAATTCAACTAGCGATCGCCAGGCATTCTCCCATTAATTAAGGGGATTAGGGATAGGAGATAGCGGATTAGTTAAAAGGGGAAAATATTTCTTTTTCCTATTGTCATAAATATAGGACTCCTATTTGATTTTTGAACAGAACTCGGTACATACTGAAATCCTTCTTCCCTGTTCCCTGTTCCCTGTTCCCTGTTCCCTAACTCAACGGAAAATTCAGGAATCAAACCGGATTCCTATATGATTTATGTGATTAATGTGATGGATAATGAACAAGAGTTAAAAGAAAAGCGAAAGACTGGAAGAATTCCAGTAAATCTACTGAAAAAATACCCTGGAATCTGGTTCTTGAGTTTGTTAATAATTCCGATAGGAGTTGTAATTATTGCCTATAATCAACTAATTTATATTGGCTATGTGCCACAGGTAAAACAGGCAGAAACTCCATATATCCCCGTACAATCAACCATTTCTACATTTTCCGATACTAGTAATCCCCTACCTCTATGGTTGATCATTGCCGTCATCTTCTGCTGTTCCAGCGGTTCGTTGGTAATTTTCTACCTATTACAAAATTCCAAAGAAAGCACAAGAACTAGTCAACGCCATCGCAATAGTCAAAAAATGCCCTCCCGAAAGCGTTATAAACCCACTAATAGTAAAAATTTGCTCATAATTTCGCCTCCAGAAAAAATCTATCCCCTTCATGCCAATACAGAATTTGTCAAAGACAGACAAGATTCACGATTTCTCTGAAAACCTAGCAATACAAGACTTTCAAGAAAATGCCAACTTGGCAACCAAGTTTTAATTACCTAAGTTACATTGATGCAAGATAAACAACTTCAATTCTGTGGTTATTAACGTTTACTAAATATTGATTATTTCAAACAATCCCTTACCCTTAATTTATGCTCACATTTTTCAGCGTAAATAACAATGATTTATAAACACTTGATTGACCATTAATTGAATCAAAAATAATCACAATAATCAGATTTGACATTTGCTGCAAAGGGAATATTAACCGCATATCAATACTGTCGTTGTTAAATCAACCCCCCTAAATAACTGGCAGTATTTATATATGTTCCCAAACGCTACAGCAGTAAATGTAGAGTGGGAGATTTTAGGCTTTTGGTATGCCTTCTCCCACTCTCTTTTTATTTATAACAACCTTGTATCTTAGAGGGTTTTAGCGCAGGTACGAGGCAGGTACGGAAAATTGCCTGAATTTCTATCATTAGTCAATTTTCAAAATTCAACAGAAATCGGTCTCTTTTAAAAACTCTAAAATTGCTGCATTCACCACATCAGCAGAACCAGTTGACGCATCATGATAACAGTTTTGCAAAATTTGTAAGCGAGAATTAGGCAAATGTTGATGTAATTTTTCTCCATGACTAACAGGAAACCAACTATCTTGATCACCCCATAAAACCAAAGTTGGACATTCAATATTTTTGAGATTATTTTGAATATTTTTCAGCATACTTGGCTGATTTTTTCGCAAATTCTCAATTTCTTGAGCAGCAATTTGTAACTCTTCAGCCACTTTTACCAAAGTCCCCGGAATTTCAATGAATGGGTAAGTAATCCAATAAATATCTTCTTCTGTTAATAATGAAGGATTATATAATACCTTGCGTCTTTCTGCTCCCATCACTTCTCTGACTAAAGGTGCAAACCAATATGCAAGACGTAAATCATCAATTGCATGGATAATTTCTATTGGTGTTTGTGCCAGTAAACCCATAGACCAATGAGGTAAAGTTTCTGTAAAAATAGGAGCGTTAATTACTACTAACCGTCCGATTAAATCAGGACTTTTACCAGCTAATCCCAGAGAAATTAATGCCCCTATAGATTCGGCGACAATTATCGGTGGTTCATCACATAAAGCTTGAATAATGCGTTTTAATTCAATAATTTGATGTCCTGTTTCTTCTCGACGAGATACGGGCTTTTCTGAAAAACCAAAACATTTAAAATCACAACAAATTACTCGAAAATATCGAGATAATGGTTCAATACTATGCCGCCAATTATAACTCCAACTGCCTAAACCATGTAATAAAATCAGCGGTCTCCCGTTACCTTTTTCACCATAGGCTATTTGAATTGGATAACCTTGAGAATCATTAATAATCAGATTTTGCCGCCCTTGAGGAAAATTATCTTGCCACCAATCTTTCATGATTTTATAGATAAGTCATTTAACTACCAGTAAAAATTTGCCATAATATTCTTATTAATATCACGGGTATGGATATTAAAACAATAGCCAGTAGAAATAAGCCAATACTAAAAATGAGGATAAATGAATTATCTGCTTTTTGATTTTGATGCGGAGATTTTAAAGCTGCTTCCAATAAAATGATATTGTAATTATTCGCTCTCCAAGCAAAATCAAACAAATCTCCTAACATGGGAATAGCCCCAACTAAGGAATCTACAATTACATTCATTACCATCCGTCCTAATGTGGCTACGGGTACGCCTAATTGTGCGGCTTCCATGATAATATAAAATGAAAATATTAATCCTAAAGCATCACCACCTATGGGTAGTAATCCAATAATTGGATCTAACCCGACTCCTATTTGTGTTCCGGGAATAGTAATTATATTATCTAATAGTCCACTAAATTGACGTAGACGCTTTAATCGAGGTGCATAACCATCAGGTGTAATTACAAATGGTTCAGAAGAATTAGGCATTATTAATTATTTCCACTGACTGAGTGATCAACTTTCTTATTATCTCATTTTCTTAACTCAAATTTTTTCATATTTAGGGCTGGCTGAATAAAGCTAGAACCATTTACCAATAAGGATTTTGCATATTTTGATCATAAAAAAGTGCAAGTTTTTAGCTAATGGTGTCTCAAAACAGTTGCATTTTTCCTGATCGGATAAGTAGGTGGACACAATAAAACCAAACTGTGTAAAGAAACGTAAAATCGCTGAAAACTTCTTCACTCTTGCCTCTTGCCTTTTGCCTTGCCATAACGACAATTTTCAACGCCAACCTACTTATGGGAAATTGAGACTATCCAGGCTGAAACTGTTCCCTGTACCCAGTTAAGAGTTCCCCTACCCTCACAGATAACTTTTATGGCTTACGCCGCGCTACGCTATCAGCAAACCCTACATATATCCAGGTATACTTGTTTTTTACGAGCTTGACTAATTCCCAAGTTGTTTGCAAATTTATCTCTCAACATATTTAAGCTCTGACTAAGTAGGTGAACACAATAAAACCAAACTGTGTAAAGAAATGTAAAATCGCCTAAACCCTCTTCACTCTTGCCTCTTGCCTCTTGCCTTTTGCCTTGCCATAACGACAATTTTCAACGCCAACCTACTTAGATTGAGTTATTCGGTGACAATCAACATTGATAATTTTTTTCTAGTCTACTACTCTATTGGTTCTATCAAAAAGGTTAAACCTATCTCTACTACAAAAAACTTCTATGACTCAAGATCTCACACAAAAATGGTTAACCGAAATTCAGTCTCTCACACAACAGATGACGAAATTTCAGCGGGAACGAGATGAAGCTTGGGAAAGTTCGCAAAAATGGCGACAACTTTATAATACCGAAGCAGAACAACGGCGTGTAGACGCAAAAATGCACCAAGAAGCTATGGTGTCTATAAAGGCTGAAGTCCAAAAATTTTCGGTTGTTAATGGGGAAACAGGAACTGATATGACTACAGCTATTCAGCAAGAAATTTCCCAGTTTAATTCTATAGAAGAGTTACAAACTCAATTGTTAGAAGTCATACAGGAACGTGATTGTCTATTACAAGCTTTGAAACTTGAGCAAGAAAATCACGCTCAAACTCGAAAAAGTCTTACTACAGCTTTAGGTGATGCTATTGATAGTTTAGCCCGTTTAAGAGCGGGCAGCAAAAATACAGGAGGTGATTGACACTCCCTAACCCTCCCCTTTATAAGGGGAGGGTTAGGGAGGGGTAAAACATTTGATACAGCAATCATTTCAATTATGTGATGCTTAGATCCCCGACTTCTTAAAGAAGTCGGGGATCTTAATTTGAGAATAGTAGAAATTAACCGAAATGTTTGATGATTGCGTCTGCAAATTCAGAACACTTTAATGGTTGTACAGGTGGTTCCATTAACCGCGCTAAGTCATAAGTAACTTGACCATTGACGATCGCATCACCCAATCCTTTTTTAATTAAATCTGCGGCTTCTTGCCAACCCATATATTCCAGCATCATCACACCGGAAAGAATCACCGAACCGGGGTTAATTCTGTCTAAGCCCGCGTGCTTTGGTGCTGTCCCATGAGTAGCTTCAAAAATCGCGCAGGAATCGCCAATATTTGCCCCTGGACCCATGCCTAAACCGCCAACAATAGCAGCAGCAGCATCGGATAAATAATCACCGTTCAGGTTCATTGTCGCCAGAATAGAATACTCATCTGGTCGAGTTTGGATTTGTTGAAAGATACTATCAGCAATGCGATCATTGACCATGATTTTCTCTTTCCATTTACCGTTTCCGTGACTGTCCCAAATTGTATTGAGAACGGTTTCAACTTCCTTGACAATTTGGGCTTTTTTCTCTGGAGTCAGGGAATCAAAACCAGGATCAATTTCATGGGCATTTTCTTCTAAGGAAATATTGGGGTTTTTTTCCTTATTACCCAAAATCCAAGATTCCCGTTCTGTCACGCACTCTTGACGGAATTCGCTGGTTGCTAATTCATAACCCCAATCCCGGAAAGCGCCTTCTGTGTATTTCATGATATTGCCTTTATGCACCAAGGTGACTTGTTGCTTATTTTTGGGCAATAACAAAGCGTGTTTAATGGCACGTCTCACCAAACGCTGAGAACCGGTTTTGCTGATGGGTTTGATGCCGATACCAGCGTCCAGGGGAATTTGCTTTTTACCATGTTCTGGGGTAGCAGGTATCAATTCCTCATTCAAGAATTTTATCAGGCGATCGCCGATTGCACTACCTTGCTTCCACTCAATCCCCAAATAAATATCTTCCGTATTTTCCCGATAAACAATCACATCCAGTTTTTCAGGAGTTTTGTGGGGAGAAGGAGTTCCAGCGTAATAACGACAAGGACGCACGCAAGTATAAAGATCAAAGATTTGGCGTAATGCCACATTTAAAGACCGAATCCCCCCACCGACAGGAGTAGTCAAAGGACCCTTAATAGCTATGCCATATTCTTTAATCGCCGTCAATGTATCCTGGGGCAAATACTGGTATGTACCATAGAGATCACAGGCTTCATCACCAGCATAAACCCTAAACCAGCTAATTTTTCTTTTGCCCTTGTATGCCTTAGCGATCGCCGCATCCAGCACCTTTTCCGTCGCTGGCCAAATATCTATACCCGTACCATCACCGCGAATAAAAGGAATAATTGGATTTTCAGGAACAACCGGTTCACCATTTTTGAAGGTAATTTTCGCGCCGATAGTGGGAGGAGTAATCTTTTCGTACATAATTCACACATTCCAAATAGAAGAAATTCACAAGTTCGTAGGGGCGCAGGGCCTGCGCCCTAAGATCCATCCAGGGCCTGCGCCCTAAGATCCATCCAGGGCCTGCGCCCTAAGATCCATCCAGGGCCTGCGCCCTAAGATCCATCCAGGGCCTGCGCCCTAAGATCCAGGTCTTGCGCCCTAAGATCCAGGTCTTGCGCCCTAAGATCCAGGTCTTGCGCCCTAAGATCATTACAGTAACCCCTGGATTCTATGACCCCTTACCTGATAAAGTATTGTTAGTTAGGATTTGCACAGTCCACTGGGAGTAATTTTTTCAGACACACACTCAAAGACTTTGCAAATTCACTTCGCTATTCGTCCTTCATTTTGTAGAATAACCGATAGCAATAGATAGTTTATTCACGCTCACGCTAACACGAGTAACGGCATGACAGACCCAATGATTGTATCAGGCACTACAAATGATCTCGACTCCCTCCGCCAAAAGTTAATCGCTGGGTCCGAAAAAGTCCAACAACAAATCATCCCGCAGTTAGCTGACTTGGGTAATGATGGGTTAGATGTGTTGAAGGAATTTTTGCTGAAACGTCGTGATACCCCAGCAACTTGGATTGATGGTAAAGTCTACCAAGTCATCTATAATACTAATGCACCGACAGATCAAGAATTTCTACAAACTAACTTTCCTGAAGGAATTGTACCTCTAAAATCGGACTGTGGGATCAGTTACAATTCTTTGCAAAAGTTACTTGCCAATCAGGATTTTCAAGCGGCTGATCTCTTGACAATTCAAAAAATGTGTGAAGCGGCAAGTCCCCAAGCAGTACAAAGAAAATGGCTATACTTTACCGAGGTAGAAGGTTTACCAATTCAAGACTTACGCACTATCAATCAACTCTGGGTAGTTCACTCAGAAGGTAAATTTGGCTTCTCTGTCCAGCGCGAAATTTGGTTAGGTTTAAGTAAAAATTGGGTCAACTTGTGGCCAAAAATTGACTGGAAGAATGGTAATAACTGGACAAGATATCCTAACGGGTTCACCTGGGATTTAACCGCCCCTAGAGGTCATTTACCCCTCTCTAACCAACTGCGCGGGGTGCGGGTGATGTCTTCTCTGTTGTGTCATCCTGCTTGGAATAAGTAGTTATATCCCGTTAGATCCCCCACTTCTCAAAGAAGTCGGGGATCTGAAATTAACCAACTGCAAAGCCTGTATATTGTCTCATCAAAGGCTCATGAAAAGCTAAGACAATATCTTCTTTTGGTACACCTAATTTAACTAATTCATCGGCAATACCAATTTCAGTTCCATTCTGTTGTATCCAAATTTTGCCGTTTTTGATATCAAGATGTAAAACACAACCATACATCGGGTGGCGATTTTTCCAACCCGTATAAACAACCTGATAATGATCTCTTTCTTGATCAAAAATGAGTTGTGTTTCTACTTCTTCATCCGATGGACTTCCCTGGGCATATTCAATTAATAAATTTTGGATATACCCACGATATTGTTCTATTTTTTCCATAGTGAAATCACCTCATTATTTGGATCATAAATTAGTAAACTTAATTGAAAATGGTCAATAACTTCTTCTATAAATGGCAAGTTAAAAAAGGTTTCATAAACCCCCTGCGGAACTGCTAAATATAAAAAACGATCAGGCTGTTGTTTTTTCAAAGCAAGACGATAGTTAAGAAATTGACCCAAGGCTGTATGAAATTCAGAAATATTTGAGGAACTAACAAAGCTTTTAATCTCAACCGCGATCTTTTCTTCTCCTTTCTCAGCAGCTATGATTCTTTCTGCACCCAAATCAATTTGCATATCAACCCTACCTGAGCGAATTCTCAAAGGATCATCCGTGATTACCCAACTCTCTTTTTCTAATCCTTTCCTAACAGCATCATGAAAAATATCTTTAGCAGACATTAGCTTACAATTAAGTCATTTCTATCTATGATTATTATAATATTTTCCGTCTCACCTAACTGAAATTCTCGTAATAGCCCAAATAAGTATTTGTGCGTTATATATAGTACATCTAAATTAAGTATTGACACCTCAGATGAGATGTGTAAATAATTAAACAGGACAACCAAACAAATGGTACAACAGCTTAGAACTCTATGGCTAAAGCATCGGTGGTTGTCTCAGAAGCAGGATTCCTTTATGGCAAATCTTGCGTTGTGGCTTAGTTTCAATATTTATCCCGATGTTTTGTTGCGTCGCTAATTACTCAATTAGTACGAATGAAATAAGCTGTATGGATAAATATTGAGTCTAAGGCATAACGCAGGTTTTCCCAGGGAGGAATTTTGCTGCTGAGACTGAAACTGATTTAACACTGAAATTGGTTAACATAGAGCAACTAAATGAGGGAAAGCTAATTTTTTAGTTTTTTCCTTCGTCTAGTTATATTGCTATAAATGTGTGATTTGTTGAAGCTGTCCAGTTAACTTAAAAAACTGGATATTTTACTATGCGTCATCTACCTTTGAACACCGAAACAGTTCAAAAACAAGACTCTGTTGCCATTTTTTGTGACTTTCAGAATGTCGGTTTAATCACAAAAAATGCTGATTTATTGCTTGATTTTGCGAAAATGCAGGGAATTATAAAATGGAAGAATTTTTACTATAATTCCCTGCACAAAAGTCAAGTTGATGCTAAAAATAAATTTGAATTACTTGGTTTTAATTGTGTAGATATTCCTGATAATTCAAAAAATAGTGCAGATAAGCAACTTAATAAAGAATGTTGCAGAACAGTTGCTGTTAATCCTTTGCTAAAAACGATTATTCTTGTTTCAGGAGATTGGGATTTTGCTGGATTAATTACAATTCTCAAAGCTATGGGAAAAAAAGTAATTGTTTTGGCTCAAAAAGGTAGTGCAAGTCAAAGATTAATCAACCTGGTTGGAGATGAGAATTTCTATTTAATAGACAATTTACCTAAATTAGTTCAGAAAAGAAATCAACCTCAAATAACTAATATCCATGCTCAGATTAGTTATAATGAAGCTGTAGAATGTTTGAAAAAAGCTATCAAGAAAGCAGTCACTCAAGGTAAACCTACAAACTACAGCTATCTTAGTAAATTGATGCGTCAACTTTTGCCTAAATATCAAGGTGTTCCTTCTATTTCCACACCTAATGGCAAAAAAATCAAAACCTTTACACAATTTGTTGATATGGTTGTCAAGGAAGGTAGAATCATCAGACAAAATCAGGATTTATTTTTAGAATAATTAGATAAAATACCTGCCTGAATTTGTCTTGTTAATTCCAGTTTATTAATATAACTGGTTTATGATAACCGCACCTTGCGGTTTTTTGTTTTTTTCAATAAGTCCCTAAAAGATAAAAGATTAAAATGCACGAACTTCTCACATTCAATAACGAAAAACTTCTTCGTCAAGCACTAACTCACCGTTCTTATGTCAATGAACACCCAGGAGAAGAACATAACGAGCGCCTAGAGTTTCTTGGTGATGCTATTCTCAATTTTTTAAGCGGTGAATATCTCTATGAACTTCATCCAGAAAAAGGAGAAGATGAATTAACTCGTCGTCGTTCTGCATTAGTAGATGAAAAACAATTAGCAAAATTTGCGATTGAAGTAGGTTTAGACTTGAGAATCCGTTTAGGACAAGGTGCAATTCTCGATGGAGGATATAATAATCCTAATTTATTAAGTAGCACATTTGAAGCAGTTATTGGTGCTTATTATCGAGATAAAAATTGCAATATTGCATTACTTCGCCCTATTGTAGAAAAACTTTTTGCCTCTGTACCTGAGAATATTGTTGTATCTCGCTCTAATGTAGACTCAAAAAACCGCTTTCAGGAGTGGGTACAAAGTAGTGGTAACACAACTCCACCCAAATATGTTACAAGACAAATAGGTGGACAATCTCATACACCAATATTTGAATCTGATGTCTTTGAAGTAGTGAATGGGAAAGAAATATGGCGGGGAAAAGGACAAGGACGCAATAAAAAAGATGCAGAAAAAGCTGCTGCTGAAAATGCGTTAGATAACTTGTAGAAAATGGTTATTAAATTGATAATTGTTGATTTTCTGCTTGTATTGGCGAATATAATTCGCAGCTACACAGACAGAACCCATCTATTCCTGCTGTCCCGTGAGAGGGTGTTTGAAAATTCATGATTGCTGTATCAAATGTTTTACCCCTCCCTAACCCTCCCCTTATAAAGGGGAGGGAACTGGATTTTCTTGTTTCAATAAAACCAAACTGTGTAAAGAAACGTAAAATCCCTGAAAACTTCTTTACTCTTGCCTCTTGCCTTGCTATGACGACAATTTTCAACACCAACCTACTTAAGGGGGGTAACAATATGATGAAAATTACGGGATACCACTTTTAAAACATCCTCTAAGGGATACATGGGTTTCAAACCCTTGATTTTTCATTAGTTCACGCAGGTGGACTTAGCCTGTGTAGTAGCGATTTATAATCGCCGGAAACTATTATTCATGACGAATACTGATGTTATTACTGAATATAAATGTTAATGTTCTATCATGATTCAGAATTGAGTAAGTCAGCTTAATCCAGTACATTTAATTTAATAGTGCTGGAACGGAGGAACCAAATTGTGGGGCGTATTTTTGTCTTGACTAATTTAGGAATTTAAGATTTAAAACTCAAATCAAATCTAAAATCAAGCAAAAAAGGGTATCTCTCAACCCTAGCCCGTCAGCTAACTTCGTAGGCATTGAGAGGAGACTGAAGAGACAGAATTTTAATTATGTTCTGATCTCATCAGTGTCCAAGGTTGGTACTAGTTAATATTTGCGTATCCAAGCTTAACTCTGCTGAGGTGAAATAAATGATATTGCAACTAAATTTAGCTGCCATTGTCGCAGTTGCTGGAAAAGCTATTTGGAGAAAAACCAAACCAGTAATTTTTCAAGATACTTTCGTATTTCCCGCACTCGGCTGTTTAGGAATTATTTTATTGTGGTGGGTAGTAGCACTAGCTAACCATGAATTAATGCCCACACCACCGGAAGCTTTAATTGCCAATTGGGACTATATCTTACATCCATTCTATGAGAGAGGTCCAGGTGATTTAGGAATTGGTTGGTTATTATTAGCCAGTTTACGGCGGGTAATATTAGGATTTGGTTTAGGGGCATTAGTAGCAATTCCCTTGGGTTTTTTGATTGGAATTTCGAGACCCGCAATGCTGGCTTTTAATCCCATTATTCAGATTTTCAAACCTGTATCACCCTTAGCCTGGTTGCCAATTTCTTTATCTCTGTTTAATTTAGCAGATCCTTCCGCTATTTTTGTGATTTTCATTACTTCCCTCTGGCCAACTATTATTAATACAGCATTAGGAGTTTCTAGTGTACCAAAAGACTATTTAGATGTAGCACAAGTCCTAGAAATGCCCCGTTGGCGACAGATTACTAAAATTATTCTACCTGCTAGTTTGCCTTATATTTTTACAGGTTTGCGAATTAGTTTAGGTATTGCTTGGTTGGTAATTGTGGCTGTAGAAATGTTGACAGGTGGAATAGGAATTGGCTTTTTTGTTTGGGATGAATGGAGTCGTTTAAATCTGAGTTCTGTATTTTTAGCTGTGTTTATAATTGGCTTAACTGGGTTGGTTTTAGATTACGGTGTAGGGAAACTTCAAGAGTTAGTTACTCACCGTCCAGGAAATTAATGATTTAAACGCTGATAGAAGATGATGAACGCGGATAAACGCAGATGAATTTGTACTTTCATAAAATCCCAAATGATAAATTATGACTGAAAATCATTTAACTCGCAGAGATTTTATTACAGGAATAGGGGCGACAACTGCGGGAATAATATTATCATCCTGTGCTGTTTCGGGAGATAGGTCTGCTAAGGGATTAACAGAAGAAGCTTTAGCGGTGACACCTGTAGTCAAATCCCAAGATTTAGAAAAACCGGACATTACTGTGGGTTATGTTCCTGTTAATGATTGTGCGCCATTTGCGATCGCTTGGAAAAAAGGATTTTTCCGCAAATATGGTTTAAATGTCACACTCAACCGCGAAGCCAGTTGGGCTACCTCCCGCGACGGCTTAATTTTCGGTCGTCTCGACGCTTCCCCCGTCGTCTCCGGTGCTGTTACCAACGCTAGAATAGGTGCAGAAGGTGCGCGTCATGCCCCCTTATGTGCAGCAATGACCATCCACCGACATGGTAACGCCATGACCATGAATCGGGATATGTGGGACTATGGCATTCGTCCCTGGTATGAATATCAACAAAAATACGGTGATGGGGCATTAGAAGCCTTTGGGAAGGACTTTCGCGGCTATTTTGACAAACAACCCCCAGAAAAGAAAATCTGGGCTGTAGTCCTCAGTTCTGCCATTTATGAATACTTTGCTCGGTATCTTTCTGCTGCTGCGGGTGTTGATCCTCTTAAAGAATTTCGGGTCATAATTGTTCCACCACCGCAAATGGTAACAAACATGAGAATTGGGGCAATGCAAGCTTACATGGTCGCCGAACCTTGGAATACTAGAGCAATTACAGGTAATGAAGGTATTGGTTTTACATTCGCTCAAGGTAAGGAAATTTGGCACGGACATCCAGATAGACTCCTGGGTGTAATGGAATCTTTTATTGTTAATTATCCTAAAACTTACCGTTCTTTGGTAAAGGCAATGATTGAAGCTTGTCAATATTGTAGCAAACCCGAAAATCGCCAAGAAATAGCCGAATTACTCACAGAAAGATCATTTACTGGTGCGAAACCTAAAAAGCCGGGTGTTCCTATTACTAAATTTACTGGACCGGGAATTATTGGCAATTATAACTATGGTGGTTTTGATGGTAAAGACAGAACTATCAAAGCAGATGATACGACAATTTTTTATGATCTTCCTAACAGTATTCCCCTCGAAAAAGGGGAACATTCTACATTTTTATGGCGTTCTCGCAGTCTTTGGTTAATGACTCAAGCAGCACGGTGGGGACAAATCAAAGAAATTCCTAAAAATGCTGAAGAAGTAGCCGCAAAAGGTTGGAGAACCGATTTATATCGAGAGATAGCCGCAGAAATGGGAATTGAATGTCCCAAAGATGATTATAAAGTTGAACCTCCTGAAGCATTTATAGATAAAAAAGGATTTGATCCTAGTAATCCTGTAGGATATCTTCATAGTTTTGATATCCGTGCTAACGCTCCTTCTCAGTTTTTTTTATCCTAAAAAATAGGTAATTAATTATGGAATATATAACTTCATCCCAACATAATATTACAGAAACTTTGCCCCGTAACGGATTTTTAGAAATCGAAAATTTAGTTAAATCCTATCCAACCCAGGACAAAGGAAAATTCACAGTTTTAGATCATGTTAATTTGACTATTAAGGAAGATGAATATATTTCTGTAATTGGTCATTCTGGTTGTGGTAAATCCACATTATTAAAAATAATTGGTGGTTTTGAAAAAGCTACATCTGGTTCAGTTCGCTTAGATGGAAAAGAGATTCGTAAACCAGGAGCCGATAGAATGATGGTATTTCAAAATTATTCATTATTACCTTGGTTAACTGTCCGCGAAAATATCCGTTTAGCAGTAGATGAAGTTTTGAAAAATGCCAACCGTGCCGAAAAAATTAGCATTGTCAATGAACATTTAGCAATGGTAAACTTAACCCCAGCCGCAGATAAATACCCTGATGAAATTTCTGGAGGAATGAAACAAAGGGTTGGTATTGCTAGGGCTTTAGCAATTCGTCCCAAAATGTTATTAATGGATGAACCTTTTGGGGCTTTAGATGCCTTAACTCGTGGTAAATTACAACGTCAAGTATTAGATATTTGGGAACATCATCGTCAAGCAGTCATGATGATTACCCATGATGTTGACGAAGCAATTTATATGTCAGACCGAATTATTTTGATGACGAATGGACCATCGGCAAAAATAGGAGAAATTTTAAAAGTTCCTTTTGAACATCCCAGAGATAGAATAGCCATGCGTAACTCCACAGAATATTTTGAACTTCGCAATCATGCTCTGAATTTTCTTGATCAAAATTTCACACCGGAGTAGGGACAAACCCCCCGTTGTTGCCCAAATTTGCTTAAATTTTTGGCGTTGCTGATAGCCTGCGCGGCGTAGCCATATCGAGGTATGAAATTCCCAAATTGAACCTTTAAAACTCAAACCTCAGTGCGTGATTGCGCCTTGGCGTGAGACTAAAATTCATACCCTTAATCAGCAACGCCAAATTTTTGTTCCCTAATTACCAGAGACAACTTTTAAGCCCGGAGAGTTTAAAATTTCAGTATTATCTTTTCTCACTATTAAAGTGGAGGTAGAATTTCCATCTTCAGTTATAGGTTGTTCTAAAATGTAGACATAATCCCCATTTTTCCAACCTGTAATACATTTACCATCTCGACAGGAGACTTTACCACCTGTTAACTGGAGACATTTACCATTAGTATCACATCCTTGATAACTGACATCTCCCGTACCATTAACTCCATTCCAAGAATCAGTATTACTCAAAGTAATTGTCCATTTATCATTACTTAAAGTTTGTGATTTACCACTTTGGGAATTACTGCTTGGTGATTTTTCCTCTACACCTGCATTTACAACTTCCATTTTTGTAATAATGGATTCTTTGCGAGTTTTACCACAAGGTTCTGCACTTTGACAATCACTCACTGATTGGATTTCATAAACGGCATTAACTTTTTTATTTAACACCTTTTTTTCATCAGCACACATTTCAAAAGTCGCCCCAACATTGTGTTCAATTCCTTTTTTATCTACTAAAGTGACGTAACACATTAAATCACCATTGACTAATTTTGTAACCGTTCCCTCCTTGGGTTTTATACTTGTACCCGTTTTAGTATTTTTATCTAGATTATTACGAACAAATTTTCTCTTATGTTCTTTATTATCTTTATTTCTTTGTGTTTCTGATGCTTGTTTATCTTCTTTTTCACTGACTGCTACTGGAGAAGTTTCCGTTGGACTTTCAGTAACAATATTACTCGAATTTTCTTGAACTGCAACCTTGGGTGTGTTACCACAACCTATCAAAGATACATAGCTAAGAATGACAGCAATTACGGGAATTAATTTTTTCATGGTGAAGTTACAATAATCGAGAATATTCCCGTATTTTAACATAAACCTAAATTATACTTTTAATATTTATCGGGAATTTTCACATATAAAAATAGAAATCATGAATGATATTTGAGAAATTTTAATATCATGGTGAGTTACGCTGTAGCTAACATACCTTAGTCGTCTGTCAAGAACTAATTGACGGGTAAATAAATTTTTCCTCTTCCTTCTTTCCTCTTCCTTCTTTCCTCTTCTTTCTTTCTTCGCGCTCTTTGCGTCCTAATGCCTACGGCACGCTCCGCGAACGTGGTTCATTTCTTCTTTATCCGTCAAAATTTATTTGACAGACTACTAGTTATCAAAAATAAAATATTACTCCTATATCAGAATTTTTTTAGATACAACCTGAATTAATTGATAATCTTTAAAACTACCAATAACCCGATAATGTATTGGTAACTCAACAAAACTCGGTTGGTAAATCCAAGCATAACTCAAAATAGGTAACTGGGAAACTAAATCTACATTCTTCCCATATTGAGGTGTATAGAAGTAAATTAGCAGAGATTCTTTATCATTAAATCCTTTACCTTTAACAAAGTTAATCGGATGATTATGCAAAACTTTATTAATTGTTTCTTGTTTGTAAAATACTCTAAAATCTGGGTTGAAATCACCTAACAAACCTAAATTACTTGCTGTAGCTACAGATAACCAACAACTAATTAATAAGCTACCTAGCCAATAATGAGAAGTTAAAAACTTACGGTGATAATAAAACTTACCTATCCAGATTAACGGCACAATTAAGCTACCAAAACCAGAAGATATCATCAGAATTGCATATTTGTGAATATTTACCTCACCCCAAACTAAAATACTTATTCCGGCTAAAACTAAAATTATGCCTAATATTCCCCAAGCACAACTGATATTTCTTGGTAAATAAACTATTTGATGAGATGAATGTTGATCATCAAATCCTTTTTGGTAAATTTTTCCTAACCAATCTAAACCCACCGCAGATAAAAAAGCAATAAATGGATAAAGGCAAAGACTATAATGAGATAAACGAGTGGAAAATATACTCAATTCAGTAAATAAGATAACGGGAAACCCGATTAATATTAATGGATATTTAGAAATTGAATGCCGAATTACTAATATTATTCCTAATAAACTGAAAAAGAACCAAGGAAAAGATTTTAAAGCTAGATTCCATACATAAAATAAAATGCCATTTCTATGTTGTTCATGACTACCTAGTTCTATAACAAATCCCAATAAAGCTGCAATACTATCGCTACCATAACGTAACCAGCTAAAATAAAGCCAAATTAAGGTAGGAATTAAACCGACCAAAAACCCTAAATACAACATGGGGTTAGTTAAATGACGATGACGACGATGATCTATGATTAAATAAGGTAATAATGCCATCATTGGCAGAAAAATCATTAAACTTCTCATCAAAAAACCTAAGCCAAAACTCACCCCGGTGATAAAACCATATAAATATCGTTCTTGAGGATTTATATCAGATTTTAATAAAAAGAAAATTCCTATAAATACTAATAATATAGTTGGTAAATCTGGTGTTGATAACCGACAATATTGTATCCACAAAAATTCTACGCTGAGAATAATAATTCCCCAAAATGCTAATTTTTGAGATAAAAGAATTTCTCCCACTTTATAAATAACAAATATGCTCAAAATTCCCGCAATCATTGTCGGTATTCTCGCGGTTGTATCACTAACGCCAAATATTTGATAAAAAATAGCAATTAACCAATAAAAACCAGGGGTCTTATGATGAGGATGACCCCAAGGTGATACCCAATCACCTGTTTCCAACATTTGTCTAGCTCTCAAAGCATAAAGTGTTTCATCATGAGCCATGAGACTGGTTTCCCCAGAAGTAAATAACAATAAAGGAAGTAGCCAAATTAATAATTTGCAATATGGTAATTGCCAAAATAGCCGAATTAATTGGATAATATTGATGATTCGTGGTGATTTAAAAAACATTTATGAATTGTAAAATATAGTATTTTTCATGTAAAATAAGTGAAGTTATCAAAAATAACTTACCAATTAAAATACTAGCCAAAATTTCTAGATCAGGTAAAAAAGACATTTATGCTACTGCAACCAAATCAACGGATTAAGTTAGATGAATCGGATGATCTGTTATTCTATGATTACCCTCGCTTTGTCACTCATGTAGATGATGGTTTTATTCGACAACTGACTGATTTATATCGTCAGCGACTTCAAGAAAATATGCGTGTTCTTGATCTAATGAGTAGCTGGGTATCGCATCTACCTACAGAGATAAATTTTGCTCATGTACAAGGACATGGACTAAATGCTGAAGAACTAGCCCGAAATACTCAATTAAATCATTATTTTGTCCAAAATCTCAATACAAATCTCCAGTTACCTTTTCCAGATCAAGACTTTGATGCTGTTATTAACTGTGTTTCTGTGCAATATATCCAATACCCAGAGGCTATATTTTCGGAAATACACCGCATTCTTAAACCCGGTGGGATCGCAATTATTAGTTTTTCTAACCGGATGTTTTTTCAAAAGGCAATTCAAGCCTGGCGAGATGGTTCGGAAGCTTTTAGAGTAGAATTGGTCAAGGGCTATTTTACCTCAGTTCCTGGATTCACGACCCCGGAAGTGATTTGTTCGACCTCAACAGCACCAATTTTCTTGCAGTGGTTGGGAGTAGCAGGTGGAGATCCTTTTTATGCAGTGATAGCTCAACGTCTCGCGTAGTCTTGTACTACAAAAATATCCAAATATTTTGTGATGATCACTACCTCCAATCATTATTTAAAAGTAAATTTTCTAGTTTGTAAGTGACAAAATAGTTGATAATTGCCTCACAAGCTCAAGTATCAAGGAGAAGCCAAAAATGGTGATAAATCGTGGGCGGAGAGTTTTAGCTGCTGTACTGCTATCAATTGTACTACTGACTACAGCTTGCGCGACAAAAGCACCCAGTCGTTTTGATCAAGTACAACAGGAAAGTACGAAGCAAAGAAGTGGACAGGCAGTAGTTAAAAATGCAACTCAGGGTAGTAAATTAAATGAATTCTTCCCCAGTGGCGGAGATGGCTATGATCGAGTCTACACCCAAGAGAAAAAGGGCTTTTCTGAGGCAAACTTGAAAAAGGGTGGTAAGGTAGTTGCCCAACTCGCTATTTCTGATACTAGTAGCATACCAGGGGCAGCGGCTAAATTTGCTAATAGCACCGAAAAAATAGGTGGTTATCCCGCAGTAAAAGTTGGTAATACTCAAACTTCTGTGCTAGTGAATAAGTACCAAGTGAAGGTGATTTCTAAAAGTCCATCATTTACTGCGAGCGATCGCGCAGCTTGGATAGAAAAATTTAATCTTGATGGTTTAGCAACGTTGAAATAGTTTAATCGCTTCCCTAACTAACAACCGACGTTAATACAAAACATACATAAGGAGAATTTTGTGAGTAAACCAATTCAGCAGCTAGTTGACGAACTACCAACCAGTAATTTGACTGTTTCCATGTTGAACGCTTTAGATTTTGTTGCTCCTGGAGAATGGGAAAATACAGTTGGTTTTGTGAATACCATTAAAACTGTTACCGGGGAGACTGACGAAGACTTAATTCAACAAATTGGCGAAAGAGCAATTTATTTATTTAACGATAAATCCCAAGGATATCAAACCGCCCTCTGGCTTTATCAAACTGTTGATGGTGCAGATAAGGCTTTGGGTGCAGCAGCTTTGGCTAACAAAATTGGGGAAAACATTCCCATGCTCGGTTTTTTAAACTCTCTGACTCCCAAACCAGATAAAGCTCAAACCATTGACTTAACCCTGAAATTAGTAGCTGAAGTCGTCGCCTTTTGTCAAATTAATGGCATTCCTGGAGATAGTATCGGCGATTTTGTCGGCTCTTTAGGTGAGTATGGTGGTGAGTCACTTATCCGCATGGTGGCATTAGTTTGTGTTGATGGTTTAATACCCCTTGGACCAGATTTTATTAACAAAGCCTTATCTGGGATTAGTCGAATGAGTCCCCAGGATTTAAACCAAAACCAGACTTTCCAAAGCATCAAAAATACTATTCCTGGCAATAGCGATTCTGGTAAACTCGACTTTATCGGTAACAGTTTTCAATCAGTTAGCGGTTGGATGAGTGGACTTGTGAACAGCCATAATCTAACTCCACAAAAAGTAATTAGTAATTTGCAATCTTTCACACAAATTGCTGATGACAAGCTAGATTATCTAGCAGCATTTATAGATGTGTCTACAAATTACTATGAACACACAGGAACTCAGACTTTAGCACGACGTTTAATTGAACGAGCGATCGCTGAAATTTAGTCTGTAGGGGCGCAGGGTCTGCGCCCTCTATTTTATTGAATTCTAGCGATAACCACTATATTTTGAAGTACAAGAAGAAATAATTAACCGCAGATGGAAGAAGATGGACGCAGATAAACGCAGATAAATTTGGACTTCATCCTTTTAAATCTGAGTCTTTATGAGTATAAGTATGACAGCTTGTCTTTTGACACAATTTCTATTTATAGGGAAAATGGAAATTAGTGATTGTTATTACCGGGTGTGAGTCCAAAAATATGACTAAGAATTGTTTCCTACCAGTTTATTTACTAAGTTTACTGGTAGCATTTCCTGCTGTAGCGGCTGATAATGAAAATAATCAAAATGCAGTCAATTTAGATATTCCTAGTTTAAGTGAAATTGAATTAACCGCCACAAATGCTCAATTATTAACCCAACAACCAACAGTAGAAGTTAAGTCAGAACCCGCTCCAGAAACAGATTTAACTCCTACAGACGATGCAGATATTTCCATAGACACCATTGGGGAAAAAGATGTTCTCCCTGAATCTACTCCCACTTATGTAATTGAACAAGAAGAAATTCAAAAACAGGGGGCAACGAGTGTTGCTGATGTTTTAAAAAGAATGCCCGGTTTTGCTATCAATGATGTTGGACATGGTGCAGATATTCACACAGGTACATACTATCGAGGAGCTTCAATTAATCAATCTGTATTCCTGATTAATGGTAGACCAATTAATAGTAATATCAGTACATATCATGGTGCAACTGATTTAAATAGTCTTCCGATAGAGGCTATTGAACGAGTCGAATTATATAGCGGTACGGCTGCTTCTCTATATGGTTCTTCAGCCTTTGGCGGAGTTGTCAATATCATTACCAAAGAAGGTTATGGCAAGCCAAAATTAAATGCTAGTGCAGAATTTGGCTCATTGAACTTAAATAATCAACAGGTAACTTATAGTGGGGCAACGAATAAAGTCAAATACAATTTTAGCTTTGAAAGGTTCTTTATAGATAATCGTTACCGCGTTCCTATTGGTGCGGCAAATCGTGATTCTCAAGGATATTTATTTAATGCAGATACAGCTACCAGCACTTATTTTGGTAGCATAGGTGTAGATTTAGATCCTAAAAACTCCTTGAATTTAGATGTAACTACTCTTAGTAGTCGTCGGGGGTTAATTTATTTTGGGTTTCCTTTACAAAGAGACCGATTAGATCATGATGGTTTGAATGTTGGATTATCTTGGAAAACTCGACTTGGTAAGGGAGAAAATTCTCATTTAACAACTACATTGGGTTACAACCGAGATTATTTTAGCACATACGGACCAACGGGAGCGAGATTTTACCGAACCGGAATTTTAGATACACAACAATTAAAAGCTAGGATAGATCATGAATGGAAAATTACCCCGAATAATCAATTACGTTGGGGATTAGATTTAAAAAATACTGATTTAATTGGCGATGTTTTGAGTACAGATC
Source organism: Anabaena sp. 54 (assembly GCF_017355725.1). Lineage (NCBI taxonomy): Bacteria > Bacillati > Cyanobacteriota > Cyanophyceae > Nostocales > Nostocaceae > Anabaena > Anabaena sp. 54. The sequence continues at coordinate 112,739 of NZ_JAAVWA010000007.1, read as the reverse complement.
CAGCAAGAATTGCTAAAAATGAAAGGGAAGATAGAAGTACATTTAATACAGCTTTATTTGCTGTCAATATTTGGCAACTTAGCGATGCTTTGCAAGCAGATTTAGGGGTAAGACAAAACTTTGATAGTCAATTTGGGAGTTATTTTAATCCTAGTGTTGGGTTACGTTATGCAGTTAATCCAGCTATTGCAGTGCGTGGAAGTTGGGCAGGGGCGCAGCGCAATCCAGGGTTAGATCAATTATATGTTTTTGATACGGTTCATAATTGGAATCCTAACCCCGATTTAAAACCAGAAACAGGTTCTACTTGGACTGCGGGAATAGATGTGAGATTGTCTGCAAACTTGTTAGGACAATTTACGTATTTCGGTAATAGTTTAGATAATCGTTTGGGCGTAATTAATGGCAGATGGGAAAATATTGGTTTAGTAGATACCAATGGTTTAGAAGCAGCATTGCAATTAAAAATTGCCAGTGCATGGTCAACTTTTATTAACTATACTTATACAGATGCTCAAATCAAAACAGGCACAGAAAAGGGGTTACAATTAGGCTTAATTCCCTATTCTTCACTACAAACCGGAATTGGTTATCAAAAGGATGGATGGCAAGGTAATTTATATGCTACTTATAATAGCGGTACTCGTCGTTCTGTTTTTAATAATTCTGGAGCAGGAGAAAAAAGTACAGATTTTGCCCCGTCTTTCTTTAATTTAGATTTGAGTGGACGGATTCCTGTAAATAAAAACTTGGGATTAACTTTTTACTTAGAAAATCTTCTCGGTGAACAATATGAACGAGTGAATCGGATATATAGTCCTGGTTTTACTTTCCGTGTGGGTCTAACTTCTAGTTTGTAGGCAACTTTCCCTCAATTTAGGTACAATCTATAAGCTGACATAACCTTGACTTAACCAAAATGACAAGCATCTCCACCCCTACCCTCAAAATCCCCGAACTCCTAGCACCTGCGGGTAACTGGGAATGCGCTCAAGCCGCAGTAGAAAATGGTGCGGATGCGATTTACTTTGGTTTAGAAAAGTTTAACGCGAGAATGAGGGCTGAGAATTTCACAGAAGCAGATTTACCCGAATTAATGGAATTTTTGCACCTGCGGGGAGTCAAAGGTTATATCACTCTGAATACCTTGATTTTTCCCCAGGAACTAACGGAAGCACAGCAATACCTCAAAACTATCATTTCTGCTGGTGTTGATGCTGTCATCGTGCAGGATGTGGGTATTTGTCGGTTGATTCGTCATCTTTCCCCTGACTTTCCGATTCATGCTTCGACCCAAATGACTATTACCAGTGCTGCGGGGGTAGAATTTGCTAAATCTTTGGGTTGTCAATTGGTAGTTTTGGCAAGAGAATGTTCGATTTCTGAAATTAATAAAATTCAACAACAAATATCTCAAAAAAATACTTCCTTACCTTTAGAGGTTTTTGTTCACGGTGCTTTGTGTGTCGCATATTCTGGACAATGTTTAACCAGTGAATCACTAGGAGGACGTTCTGCAAATCGGGGAGAATGCGCTCAAGCTTGTAGAATGCCTTATGATTTAATTGCAGATGGGGAAGTTGTGAATTTAGGCGATCGCAAATATTTATTAAGTCCTCAAGATTTAGCAGGTTTAGACGTTTTACCAGAGTTAGTAAAATCTGGAGTGACTTCTTTGAAAATTGAAGGACGGTTGAAAGCACCGGAATATGTTGCTAATGTAACTCGCGTTTATCGTCAAGCTTTAAATCAACTATTAGAAACAAATGTAGAGACGTTTTCTAGTCGAAAGAAAGACCAATATAAGTTAGAAATGGCATTTTCTCGCGGATTATATACAGGTTGGTTTGAGGGAATTAATAATCAAGAATTGGTACATGGGAGATTTGGCAAAAAACGCGGTGTTTATTTGGGAGAAGTTACCCGAATTAGAAATGCCGAAATAACAATAAAGCTAGAAGCACCTGTTAAACCCGGAGATGGGATTGTTTTTGATTGCGGACACCCAGAAAGGAAGGAAGAAGGGGGACGAATATATGCAGTTATTCCTAATGGTCAGGATGTCATCTTAACTTTTGGCAGAAATGATTTAAATTTCCATAATATCCATATAGGTGATAAAGTTTGGAAGACAAATGATCCAGAATTGGATAAACAAATCCGTCAAAGTTATACTGGAGAACATCCCCAATTTACCAGACCGATTAATATCGAAGTACATGGAGAGATTGGCGAAAAACTAATAGCTATATCCCGTGATCAATCTTGGAATATAGTGCAAGTAGAATCAGAAATATTAATAGCTGAGGCACATACAAAACCCCTCTCTACAGAAAGATTAAAAGAACAATTTGGCAGGTTAGGAAATACACCTTTCCATTTAGATACTTTTATAAATAATCTCAACGGTAATATTATGTTACCTGTGAGTGAGTTAAACCGAATGCGTCGGGAAATAGTTAGCAAATTAGAGGAATTAAGAAGTAGACCCAAACTTTGGGAATTAAATCATCACGGAAAATGGCAAGATTTAATTAGTTCTAAATCTACACCAATTCCTGCTTCCCCTTCCCTGATTGTTTTGGTGAGAAACATCGAACAATTAAAAGCAGTATTAACAACAGATATCAAAACCATATATTGCGAATTTGAAGATCCTCGCAATTATAAAGAAGCAGTAAAAATAGTGCGAGAATCAAAACAGGAAGAAATTAGTATTTTTGTCGCACCACCCCGGATAACCAAACCTGGAGAAACCTGGATTTTAAAACAAGTTCTTGCTTCCCAAGCTGATGGTTATTTAATTAGAAATTATGACCAATTAGAATATTTTGCGAATGAAAGATGTGTTGGTGACTTTTCCTTAAATATTGCTAACCCTTTAACCGCAGATTACTTTAAAAACCGCTTTAATTTAGAACGATTAACAGCATCTTACGACTTAAATATTAATCAACTCGAAGATCTAATTACCAATTACCCAGCACAAAATTTTGAAGTCACAATTCATCAACATATCCCTATGTTTCACATGGAACATTGTGTATTTTGCGCTTTTCTATCTGAAGGAACAGATTACACCAATTGTGGTAGACCTTGCGATATACAAGCGGTTACAATCAGAGACAGGGTAGGTAGTGAACACATTCTCAAAGCAGACGCAGGATGTAGAAATACAGTATATAACGCAACGGCACAAACCGGAGCAGAATACGTACAACGGCTGATTTCATTGGGTTTACAGCACTTACGGATTGAATTTGTCAGCGAAACACCGGAACAAGTGGAAAAAACCATACATAGCTATCAGAAATTACTCCAAGGAGAAATCATCGGTTCGCAACTGTGGAGAGAATTGAAGCTACAAAACCAATTAGGTGTGACTCGTGGTGCATTGGGGATAATGTAGCTAAATGGCAATAAGTAGTATTACAATACTTATGCACCTTGATTACTACTTTTTATGTCCAGTTTAATGCCCCAGTGCCAGCAATTGCAAGCACAAGTTGAATCTATTCTCCAACTTCTACAGCAAGAATCAGCTTTGCGTTCTCAAGATATTACATCTGTGCAAATTTCTTTGGATAAAGCAGTTTGTCCAAAGTTTGAAATTGTCTTTGCTGGTACTTTTAGTGCGGGTAAATCCATGTTGATTAATGCCCTATTAGAGAGGGAATTATTATATAAGTAGGTGAACACAATAAAACCAAACTGTGTAAAGAAATGTAAAATCGCCCAAACCCTTTTCACTCTTGCCTCTTGCCTCTTGCCTTTTGCCTTGCCATAACGACAATTTTCAACGCTCACCTACTTAGTGCAGAAGGACACGCGACTGGTACAGAATGTAAAATTGAATATGCACCTGTAGATTCAGAAAGAGTTGTTTTAACCTTTTTGAGTGAAGCAGAAATTCAAGAACAAGCGGTATTTTTATGTCAGCAATTGGGATTTAATACCGTAGAGAATATCCATAAACCAGATGTAGTTGATTTATTGCATCAAGGTTGTACAGCAATTATTCAACAAGAAGGAGGAGAGAGTAAATCAGAACTGCGATCGCTTTGTCAGAGAAAGTCCCAGATTTTATAACGAAGGCACATTTTCTATCTATCAATTTCGACAAGTATTAGAACAAACTTCGCAAGGTTACGACGCAGAAAGTATAGTTGACGCTGAACCTGCAATTAGACAATTATTAAAGTTAGATTTTGAACCGAAAGTTTCTTACAGTATTCGTCAATCTTTCCGTCAAACCATCAACCAAAGTATTAAAATTCAGTTGTTACCAATGGTGGAAAAACAAGCAGATGAGATATTACAACAATATACTTATGCGCGGGCTTATTTAGAGAAAACATTGCAACAAGAAGCTGAGGAAAAGATTGCTAATAATCAACGTTTGTTGAGTCAGGTTGAGGGGAAAATTGAGGAGTATAATACAGCAGTTGCGGGAATTAATGGCTGTTTACAAGCGATGCAGTTGTATGAACATTTACTGCCGATAATTGGGGAGGAAGAGGTATAATGTGTTGGGTGAATACGGGGTTTGTGTTCACCTAATAGGAGTTTTCTCACGCAAAGGCGCAAAGACGCAAAGGAAGAAAGAGATGGAAGATAATTTTAAGTTGATAGAATGCAATGATGATGATGTGATTGAATGTAATGATTTAACTTACAAAGTTAATAAATTGAAACAAGCATTTGAATTTATAGGGAGTGATACAAACTTTTTAAGTTCTTTATGGGAAGCATTACGAAGACAAAAAATTCATTATTTACAAGACAGACATTATAATACTGAATGCTTCAAGGAAGGTATGGAGGTTAAAATGCTAAACTTAGGTTATAAATCTTGGAAGAAAGGAAAATTGAGATTTAAACTTAGCATTGAATTTTATGTTGAAGAAGAACACACAGAAATCAAAGAACCTGAATCACCTCTTGATGATTTACGACGTAAGATAAACGAAGCTACATCATAAATAAATTAGTCCACACAGATAGAATTTGTTTGTGTGGATGCGATTTTACTTAATTGTCAGAATCAGGATATCCAGGATTTAAGGATTGACAGGATTATTAATTGTCAGAATCAGGATTTTCTAAAAAGTTAATTTATTTTAAGATTAATAATTGATGATATATTTATTAGTATGATTAGTGAAGATAGTAAAGAATGAAAATTTTATTCTAAAAATACAAACACCAAACTACATCCTGTAAATCCTCAAATCCTGGAAATCCTGATTCAGACAAAATATTAAATAAATGCCTAAAAAAATTCGAGAACTAAAACAAATGCTTTATCAAGCAGGGTTTACAGAAATTCCTGGTAAAGGAAGTCACACAAACTGGATACACCCATTATATAATGGAAAAGTAACTGTTTCTGGTAAAGATAGTGCAGATGCTAAAAGGTATCAAGAAAAAGAGGTGCAACAAGCTATTAAGAAAATAGAAGGTGAAACAGATAATGATTAATCTTAAATATCAAATGATAATTCAATGGTCAGAAGAAGATAACTGTTTTTTAGTAGGGTTTCCTGACTTTCCTGGACAAATTTGGCGTACACATGGAGACACTTATCAAGAAGCAGTTAATAATGGAATTGAGGCTTTAGAATCATTAGTAATCGCTTATCAAGCAACAGGTGAAACTCTGCCACAACCAACATTTAATCAAGCTGCATAAATTCAAGAATTTATTGATTTTCTTGAGTAACGTTTTGCTGCATTTTTTTTCACGCAGAGGCGCAAAGAGGAGGAGAGATGAAAGAGAAGTTTCAAATTTTAAATGATAAACAAGGTGATATTGTTGTTTCATTTTACAACCTGGTAAAAATTGGCAAAAAGGAAAACTTAGAATCAAAGTTACTCTCCAGTTTTGTCCTGATGAACCAGAAATTGAAGAAATCAAAGAACCAGAATCACCCCTTGACGAGTAACTGTTCACACCCCCCCCTATCTTTAACGAGAGATCAAGGGTTTCGATAATTTTAGAGGGGGGGGAGTGAATAACTACCTTGACGACTTACGACGAATGATCAATGATGCTACATAACCTCATCTTCTTTCCTCTGTGACTCTGCGCCTTTGCGCGAAACCAAAACATGAACAAAACCCCACGCATTCCTATACCCCCAGAAGTCAGAACCTACGTTTTCCAAAGAGACAAATATCAATGTCAAAGCTGCGGTAAAATCTCCCAAGAAACTCAACTCAGTATTGATCATATTATCCCCTTATCTCGTGGGGGAAGAAACGATATTAGTAATTTACAAACTCTCTGCTTAATTTGTAATCAGCAAAAAACTAATAACATTGATAACCGTTTTCGACGACATTTTGAAACTTAGTGATATTTAGATCCCCGACTTCTCTAAGAAGTCGGGGATCTGATTCTTATTCTTTCACCGTTTTAAACCATTCAGTTATCCCGTCAGCTAAAATATTAGCCATTTTCTTCTGTGCTTGGGGATTAACTATTTCCTCAAACTCATAAGGACTACTCATAAAACCTAACTCTAATAATACCGCCGGTGCAGCATGGGGACGAGTCAGGGCTAAATTATTCCAAAACACACCATAGGCAGGTTTACGAAGGTTTTTAACTACATAATTTTGTAAAAATATTGCAAGGCTGTGTGATTGAGGATGATACCAAAAAGTACCAAAGCCTTTGGTTTTTTCCGCATCACCATTATCTGGTAAAGAGTTATGATGAATAGAAAGAGCGATCGCAGGTTCTTGTTTATTAATTATCGTCTGACGTTCCACCAAAGACACATCTCGATCATCATCCCGCGTCATCACCACCTTAGCGCCGCGCTTCACCAACTCATCTCGCAGCAATTGAGAAATGATCAAATTCACATCTTTTTCTAAATACCCAGTTGGACCACTAGCGCCAGATTCTTTACCACCATGTCCTGGATCAAGTACAATTTTGATGCCATATAGAGGTAAGCGTTTGCTATTTTCAAGATAGGGTTGATGACGTAAGGTTAAAACCAAAGTTGTATTGTCATATCTCAGCTTATAGCCCCACTGTTGGAGGTTTTTGAGGTTAAAAGTATATTTGATCTGTGTGGGACTTACCTGTTGCCAATCTAGGCGAGAAATTAGGCGATTATCATCTAGGCGAATTGTGTCTGTTTGGGCAATGGTATTGTAAAGGGTAAGAGTGAAAGCATTATTTCCCTGTTCCACACTCACCGGCACAGCAGTTTCTAAAGGGAAACGAATCTCCGTCGCTTCAGCTAATTGCCGATAACCCACACTCCGAATCACCGTCTGTGGTGCAACCGCACCTGATATAATTTTAGTTTCCTTGCTATTAATCCAAGCCCCATAGTCTAAGCGCAACCATTCACCGTTCTTACCCGTAACACTCGCCATAGTTCCCTTTGGCAATGGTGTAAGTCGTGAATAATCGGTACTAGATCCCGTGCGAGTAACGCCTGATTCTGATGCAATTTCTGCAACTGGTAACTGTGTCGGGGACAGAATTTCGATTTTGCCTAAACCAGTTTGAGTTATTCTTTGATCATTAATTTGTAAATTAAATTGAGGTTTTCCTAAATCAGCAGCATTTGTGACTGTTGTACAACCTTGGTATTTGGTAAGACTAGAAAGATTAGGCTGATTTAACCCCGTCAAGACACTTGAATTTGGAGGTAATTGTGCCTGGGAAGGTTGGGGTAAAAGGGCAATATTTTGATTTACCAGATTCACCCAGACAGTAGCTTGAGGTGGTGCAACTGCACTAAAACAAATTAATTCTCCTGGTAATCTGGCAATATCAGCAGCAGGAGTCAAGGAATCCTTAGCAAAGCCTAAACCTTGGGGTAACTCAGGTTGAGTAGACACCCTGATGATCTTAATCTCTCGTTCTTGATTTTGGTAACGGACTTTAAATATATTTTCCCCTAACTGCAAGGGAAAACTAGGGGAAAAATGCCCAGCTTTGCTACGGTTAATCAGCTTACCATTAATTAAAACCTGACCTTTGGGGGGGGCTGTACCGATAAAAAATATTTTTTCTGTGCTGGTTTGGTAGTTTGTAGGGGGAAAAACTACTAAAAGTGGTTCTTGTGCTAATGCAACTGAGGAGGTGACTAAGAAATTAAATAATACTAACCCTAAGAGTTTTTTCATGGACAAACACAGAAGATTTGAGGATAGAGACTGTGGCACAATAGCCAAGATGGAATCAAATATGAATGCAAAAGTGGCAATAAATTGGTCTCAAACAAGAGAATTCAATCGGGTAAAATTCATCCTGCATACAAGCCTCCAACATTGTCTACACAAATTCTCCTTCGGGAACAAAATCTATTAAGAGTTGCTAGAAATTGAAAATACTATGACTAAGTTTATCTTTGTAACTGGGGGCGTTGTTTCCAGTATTGGTAAGGGCATTGTAGCAGCAAGTCTGGGACGTTTGCTTAAATCGCGGGATTATTCGGTTTCGATTCTTAAACTCGATCCCTATATTAACGTTGATCCAGGCACAATGAGTCCTTTTCAACATGGGGAAGTTTTTGTCACCCAAGACGGTGCAGAAACAGATTTGGATTTGGGACATTACGAGCGCTTTACTGATACTTCTATGTCTCGATTAAACAGTGTTACTACTGGCTTAATTTATCAGTCAGTTATTAACAAGGAACGCCGAGGCGACTACAATGGCGGCACTGTTCAGGTAATTCCTCACATTACCAATGAAATCAAAGACAGAATTCTCAGAGTTGCTAAAGAAACTAATCCCTCCGCCGTGATTACGGAAATTGGTGGGACTGTAGGTGATATTGAATCACTGCCTTTTTTAGAAGCAATTCGCCAACTGCGAAAGGAAGTAGGAAAGCGTAATGTGTTATATATGCACGTTACTTTGTTGCCTTGGATTGCGGCGGCGGGAGAGATGAAAACCAAGCCTACTCAACATTCTGTGAAAGAATTGAGATCCATTGGCATTCAACCAGATATTTTAGTATGTCGGAGCGATCGCCCCATTCCTGTGGGCTTGAAACAAAAGTTATCAGAGTTTTGTGATGTCCCTGTAGAATGTGTTATTACCAGTCCAGATGCCCGTAGTATCTATGAAGTCCCAGTAATTTTAGAACGGGAAGGATTAGCCGAACAAGTTCTCAACTTACTGCAAATGGAACAACGTCAACCCAATATGACACAATGGGAAACGATGGTAGACCGGATGTATAATCCTCAACACACCGTCGAAATCGCCATTGTTGGTAAATATGTGCGGTTAGGTGATGCCTACCTTTCTGTGGTTGAGTCTTTACGTCATGCGGCTATTGCAACTCATGGTGATTTGCGTCTGCGGTGGGTAAACTCGGAAGTTTTGGAAAATGAACCACCAGAAAACTATCTATCAGGTGTTGATGGTATCATCGTTCCTGGCGGCTTTGGTAGTCGAGGGATAGACGGGAAAATTGCCGCGATTAAATACGCACGCGATCGCCAAATTCCCTTTTTAGGTTTATGCTTAGGAATGCAGTGTTCCGTGATTGAATGGGCGAGAAATGTCGAAGGCTTATCTAATGCCAATAGTGCCGAATTTGACCCATATACGGACAATCCAGTTATTAACCTGTTACCAGAACAACAGGATGTGGTAGATTTAGGCGGAACAATGCGCTTAGGGTTATATCCTTGTCGGGTACTTCCCAACACTCTAGCTTTCCAACTTTATCAAGAAGAAGTCATTTACGAACGCCACCGTCACCGTTACGAGTTCAACAATGTTTACCGCAGTCAATTATTAGATTCTGGTTACTTAGTGAGTGGCACATCTCCAGATGGTAGATTAGTGGAAATTGTCGAATATCCCAAACATCCCTTCTTTATCGCTTGTCAATTTCACCCTGAATTTCAATCTCGCCCTAATGCACCTCATCCTTTATTCAAAGGATTTATGACCGCTGCCATTTCTCAATCCCATTCTGCAACTGCTACACCTAAGCCTGTACAAGTTTCTTAATAGGATAGGTGACAGGTGCTACGCCACGGGGACAGGGAACAGGGAACAGGGAACAGGGAACAGGGAACAGAAAAATTCAGTTGTATAATTAACTCTGTCCCATTATTTAATAGACATCTCCGAGAAATAATGTAGAGACGTTCCATGGAACGTCTCTACAAAGGTTTTAGGATACGCATATTTGTCTAATTGTTAATGCTAATTTAGCAGCGCCTACCATTCCCGCTGTATTTCCTAATTCTGCGGGGAGAATTTGCAAACCTGCGCGGGAAGTTGGTAAAACTCGTTTTTCGATTTCTGCTGTTAATGACGGTAAGAAAAACTCAAAACTTGCACTTACACCACCACCAATAATAATGGCTTGGGGTGTTAGCACATATAATAAACTCGTTAATCCAATTCCTAAGTCTTTACCATATTCTTGCCAAAAAGTCAAGGCTTCTGGATTTCCGGTTTGGGCAAGTGCGCCTAATTCTGCTGGTTCTTTGCCTGTGCGGCGACGGATAGCAGATATGGAAGTATGTTGTTCTAATGAACCTTGATTGCCACTATTACACATCGATCCATCAGGATTTAAGGTAATTAAACCTAATTCTGCTGCTGCACCTTGATGTCCGACAAACAATTTACCATCAAGAATAATTGCCCCACCAACGCCAGTTCCCAAAGTTAGTAAAATCAAATTGGGGAAATTTCGACCTGCACCTAACCAAGCTTCTCCTAAACCTGCACAGTTAGCGTCATTTGCCAAAATTGTTGGTTTACCCGTTTTGGCTTCTAACCAATCTGCTAAGGGGACATCATGCCATCCTACGAGATTAATGGCAACTTTGGCAATGCGTCCCGTAGCATCAGCAGGACCCGGAGTACCCAAACCAATGGCGATACTTTCATTATTGGGGTCAATTTCGGCGATCGCATCTACTATTGTAGATAATACAGCCTCTGGTGTTGCCGGTTGGGGAGTATCCACAGATAAAGATTGTAAACAATTACCATCTGCTGTAAATCGTCCCAACTTAATCGCAGTCCCCCCTAAGTCAATTCCAATTACTTGTTTTGTCATTAGTTAGTTGTCAGTTGTTCGTTGTCAGTTGTTATTTTTCCCAATTACCAATTACCAATTACCCATTACCAATTACCCATTACCCTTTTTCATAACTTGCACATTTGCAATTGGGTATGAAGTTTTGTGTGCTTGTTGCCAATCTGTGATGGGTGCGCCTTTTAAAATACCAGATAAAGCTACAGAAATCATGAATCCACCTGTAGCAGCCGCAATTAAAGTAATATTATCGTTCACAAAACTCTCTCAGGTTGTCAGTTGTTAGTTGTTAGTTGTTAGTTGTTGGTTGTTAGTTGTTAGTTGTTAGTTGTTAGTTGTTAGTTGTTGGTTGTCATTAGTTATTTTTTGCCAATGACCAATAACCAATGACCAATGACTATTGCCTATTTTCTCTTCTCAGACGAGGATTGACAAATTCATTTAAGCCTTCACCAAGTAGTGATAACCCTACAACTAAAGTTGTCATTGCTAAACCAGGAAATAAGGTAGTCCACCAAATGCCTGTAGGTAGTGCTTCTAGAGCTTGTTTTAAATCATATCCCCATTCCGGTACTTCTTCGGGTAATCCTAAACCTAAAAATCCTAAACCGCCTAAGACTAAGATGGCATCTGCGGCGTTGAGGGTAAAGAGGACGGGGACGCTTTGAATAACATTGAAAAATAGATACCGAGATAAGACAACCCAGGTAGAAGCCCCCATTGCTTGTGCAGCTTCGATGTACACTTCAGTTTTGACGCTAACGGTGTGGTTACGAACGACGCGATAATATTGGGGAATGTAGGCTATACTAATGGCGATCGCTGCATTTAAGATACCTCTCCCCACGACAAAAGCCAATGTTACTGACAGTAGCAATCCTGGCAGTGTATAAATACTATCCATTAGAAACAATAGAGCTTTATCTAATTTTCCTCCCAAATAACCGCTAACCATTCCCAACGGCACACCAATAATCATACTCAAAGATGTTGCTAAAGTCACAACTTGCAATGCCGCTTGCACACCAAACACACTGCGAGAAAAGACATCATAGCCTAAACGACTTGTGCCAAACCAATGTTTAGCCGAAGGTGCTTCATGAATAGGGTTAGCAAGAAATTCCTTCGGGTTTTGCAACCACCCCCAACCTTGAAAAACAGGAGCAAAAAAGGCTAAAAAGATGAAAAATAGAGTCATACCCAACCCAATCTGCATTAATCGCTGGGAGAGGCTAGGATTTTTGGGAAATTTCCAGAAATTGGGTAATTGCTTTTTTGTGATTGTCATCTAAACACCGGCTTTAAAAATTTGATTAGCAGTTAAATTTAACTCTGGCCAACTTGGTGATATTATCAGGTCATTATCTCTAAACTGACTAACTTGATATTCTTCATCTATTAGGTGATAAATAGAAATAGTTGGTTGTTTGGGATTGCCAATAAATGCTCTACCACCTAAAGCAGCATAATCAACAATCCAATATTCAACAATCCCCATTTGTTCATAATCAGCCAGTTTTTTGTGGTAATCATCACGCCAATTTGTACTGACAATTTCCACCACAAGAGGAACAGACGCAGATTCACTAATAGTAGACTGTTTTTTCCACAAAGGTTCATTGACGAGATTAGACCGATTTAACAGTATTATGTCTGGTAAGTATGCTGATTTGCTGTTTGCTGATTTGATTAAAGCTGTTTTGGGGATGAAATAAGGAAGTTTTAGCCGACTAAACTCTAATGTAATTTGTGTAGCTAAAAATCCAACAATTTCTTCATGATCTCCTACGGGTGGTGTCATTTCTACAATTACTCCATCATGTAATTCATAGCGGACTCCTGTATTTGGATACCACTCTGTAAACTCTTCAAAGCTGACTAATTTAGTTTGAGGTAAAGCTTGAATCATAATTTAAGTAGGTTAGCATTGAAAATCGTCGTTATGGCAAGGCAACAGGCAAGAGGCAAGAGTGAAGAGGGTTTGGGCGATTTTACTTTTCTTTACACAGATTGGTTTTATTGTGTTCACCTACTTACCCGCCTATAAAATTGTAGAGTGAGTTAGCTATGTTTAACCATAAGAGTACCGTGATATATGGCTTTTGACCTAATTTTTATACTCCATTCAAGTGGATCACACCATATCATATTTGCAGCCCATGATTATATCAAAAAAGTAACGTAACTGCATTATCTGGGCAAGGATAGCCCAACTGAGACAAAACTAATACAGGAAATGGGTTCTGTCTGCCCATTCCCAAACTAGAATAAGAATATATATCCGAATATTTTGATTAATTTGCTCTATGTCAGTTTTAGCAGCGATCGCAGTCTTGGCTATTTTGATCTTAGTACATGAGTTGGGACATTTCATAGCCGCCCGTTCTCAAGGCATTTATGCTAACCGCTTCTCCTTGGGTTTTGGTCCGATTCTTTTAAAGTACCAAGGATCAGAAACAGAATACACTATCCGTGCCTTCCCTTTGGGTGGCTTTGTCGGCTTTCCCGATGATGATCCAGATAGCGAAATTCCCCCCAATGACCCGAACTTGCTGCGTAACCGCCCAGTTTTAGACCGTGCTATAGTCATTAGTGCTGGTGTAATCGCCAATTTAATCTTTGCGTATTTAATGTTGGCTTTACAACTGGGAATCGTTGGTATACCCCAAGAATTTCAGTATCAAGCAGGTGTACTTGTCAAACCTGTAAACGAACAATCCGTCGCTTATCAAGCAGGGATTCGGGAAGGAGACATTATTATAGCTGTGAATGGTCAAGAAATTCCACTAGGTAAAGATGCAACCACATTATTAACCAAGGAAATCCAAACCCACCCTAATCAAGAAATTGACCTGAAAATTCAACACGAAACCCAACAAACCAACCTGAAACTAACACCCAAACAAGGTGCTGATGGTAAAGGTGTGGTAGGAATTGAATTGGGTCCAAATGGTAAAGCAATTTATCGTCGTCCTCAAGATATTGTCGAGATTATCAAAGTTGCTGCCAATCGCTTCCAACAGTTAGTTGTGGGAACATTTCAAGGTTTTGGGCAGTTAATTACTAATTTTGGGCAAACGGTGGGACAAGTTTCTGGACCTGTGAAAATCGTCCAAATTGGCGCACAATTAGCAGCTAGTGATAGCACTAATTTATTTTCTTTTGCGGCAATTATTAGTATTAACTTGGCAATTATTAATATTTTGCCTCTTCCCGCTTTAGATGGTGGACAATTAGCATTTTTACTCATTGAAGGATTATTTGGTAAGCCTTTACCTAACAAAATTCAAGAAGGTGTGATGCAAACTGGCTTAGTGTTACTTTTAGGATTAGGTATTTTCCTAATTGTCAAAGAAACAACCCAATTAACATCCCAGCTAGAATGGGTACAACAATTGTTTCAAAAATTGTAACTCCAGCTATTCTCAATAGGAATTGTAGGGGTAAGTAGGTAAACAAAATAAAAATGAGGGGTATTGCGTTTTGTAAAATGGCTGAAACCCAATCAGAATCTCGCATTGAGACAACTTTACATACCGTTATATACCTTTAAATTTTTCTGTTCACCTACTTAAAGCAAAAGCTGATATGTGTCAACTTAACGTAAAACCCATAGCCCGCCTGGGAATGAATTCCCAGTCTAATAGCAAAAGTCATCTCAAGATGACTAAGAATTGTCTAAATCCTCAGTTTACTTTAGTAAACTTTGGCTATTAGCCCTGAAATTCATTTCAGGGCGGGTGTGGCAGCAAACAGATAAGCCATTTCTAACTTAAGTAAAACCCATAGCCCGCCTGGGAATGAATTCCCAGTCTAATAGCAAAAGTCATCTCAAGATGACTAAGAATTGTCTAAATCCTCAGTTTACTTTAGTAAACTTTGGCTATTAGCCCTGAAATTCATTTCAGGGCGGGTGTGGCAGCAAACAGATAAGCCATTTCTAACTTAAGTAAAACCCATAGCCCGCCTGGGAATGAATTCCCAGTCTAATAGCAAAAGTCATCTCAAGATGACTAAGAATTGTCTAAATCCTCAGTTTACTTTAGTAAACTTTGGCTATTAGCCCTGAAATTCATTTCAGGGCGGGTGTGGCAGCAAACAGATAAGCCATTTCTAACTTAAGTAAAACCCATAGCCCGCCTGGGAATGAATTCCCAGTCTAATAGCAAAAGTCATCTCAAGATGACTAAGAATTGTCTAAATCCTCAGTTTACTTTAGTAAACTTTGGCTATTAGACCTGAAATTCATTTCAGGGCGGGTGTGGCAGCAAACAGATAAGCCATTTCTAACTTAAGTAAAACCCATAGCCCGCCTGGGAATGAATTCCCAGTCTAATAGCAAAAGTCATCTCAAGATGACTAAGAATTGTCTAAATCCTCAGTTTACTTTAGTAAACTTTGGCTATTAGACCTGAAATTCATTTCAGGGCGGGTGTGGCAGCAAACAGATAAGCCATTTCTAACTTAAGTAAAACCCATAGCCCGCCTGGGAATGAATTCCCAGTCTAATAGCAAAAGTCATCTCAAGATGACTAAGAATTGTCTAAATCCTCAGTTTACTTTAGTAAACTTTGGCTATTAGCCCTGAAATTCATTTCAGGGCGGGTGTGGCAGCAAACAGATAAGCCATTTCTAACTTAAGTTGACACCAATGAGCATTGCTAAACCCCTACACTACACCAAAATAATAATTCTAAATTTAAAATTGCTGATGTGACTCGCAAATCATTAACCGAAAAACAACGGGCTTTAGAAATTCTTTCCCGTATCCAGCATCTTTATCCAGACGCAACTTGCTCCCTAGATTATGCCACCCCTGTACAATTATTAGTAGCAACTATTCTTTCCGCTCAATGTACAGATGAAAGGGTAAATAAAGTAACGCCAGGATTATTTGGCAAATTTCCTGACGCGGAAAGTCTAGCAAATGCAGATTTAACAGAGTTAGAAGAATTGGTACGTTCGACAGGTTTTTATCGTAATAAAGCCAAGAATATTCAAGGCGCTTGTCTAATGATTGTTCAGGATTTTAACTCTGTTGTTCCCAACAAAATGGAAGACTTATTAAAGCTTCCAGGAGTAGCCCGGAAAACTGCAAATGTGGTTTTAGCCCATGCTTATGGTATTAATGCTGGAGTAACTGTAGATACTCACGTAAAGCGCTTAAGTCAGCGTTTGGGATTGACAAAAAATACTGAACCTGTGGGAATTGAAAAGGATCTAATGAAGTTATTACCCCAACCAGACTGGGAAAATTGGTCAATTAGATTAATTTATCATGGTCGGGCTGTCTGTAAAGCCCGTTCTCCTAGTTGTGATATTTGTAAGTTGATTGACTTGTGTGATATGAATTTATCTGAAGCAAAGTCACAAAAAACAAAGTAACTCATTCATAATCTAAATGAGTCATTGCAATCCTACAGGACTTACGCAACTGGCACATTGGTAGGGTGCGTCAGACTTGCATAAATCCTGCCAAGAAACAGATTATTGATATCTGACGCACCCTACAACAGATTTTTAGTGTGACTGAGGTAATTATTGACACTCTCAGGGCTGAAGCCACTGAGATTCTTAAAATTTTGCAATCCTAATATCCTGTTTGCACAGGTTCCCAAACTCAACACGTTTGCACAAAAGTGCGTGCTGATACTGCTAGTTGCTTTACTTGGAGAGACCCCAATACCGCACTGGCTCATCTTTTGGGCGTTTAGCTGTTAAACAGCAAGTTTCGCGGAGTCCCCACGTACTATATTTCGACTTCGCTCAATACAAGTTTTGAAAGCTCTATCTCTAATTGTTTTGGCAGCACCAATATCGGCGTGTTCGTGATACCCACATTCAGTACAAATGAATTTCTCACCATCACGGTTTGATTTATCAGTATGCCCACAATTTCTGCATTCTTGACTGGAGTATTTAGGATTGATTTTAATGACAACTTTTCCTTGCTTCACAGCGAGATACTCAATTTTTAAAATCAAATCACTCCAACTTGCGTCAGAGATAGAACGGTTTAACCCCTTCTTTCTTGATTGCCCATTCTTTAAAAATCTCCCAGTTTTTTCATCAGTTTTCACCTGGCAACGTGTTAACATTCCAGAGATGTTTAAATCTTCTAAGGCAATAGCATCAACCTTTCTAGAAACTATTGTTTTAGCAACATTCCATTGATAAGCAGTCCTTTTATCTGTAATCTTTTTGTGAAACCGTCCTACTTTATTAGCTTCTTTTTTACGATTTTTACTCCCCTTGACTTTACGATTAATCCGTCGCTGTCTGATTTTTAAAGTGCGTCTAGCTTTTTTATTAGTTGAGAATCTAGGATTATCAATTTGATGTCTGTCAGAGAGATGGACAAGTTTAGTTATTCCTAAGTCACAACCAAGAATAGAATTAACTTCGTTTAGCGGTTTTTTTACATAGTCTGGTATGGTTTTATCTTCAATCCTAATTGAAACATACCAACCATCTTGACGCTTTCTTAATGTGGCAGCTTTGATAGTAAAACCTGTTGGTATTAGGCGAGAATTAAAAAACCGCATCCATCCCAATTTAGGGAGATAAATTTTATTACCTTGAACTTTTACGCCCATCTGGTAAGTAAAAGAGGTAAAATTACTACGGTTTTTAAACTTGGGAAAACCTCTCCCTTCAAAGAAGTTTTTATAGGCAGTGTCAAGGCGTTTGACGTTTTGCTGTAGGACTGTAGAATCAATCTCAGCAAACCAAGGTCTAGCTTTTTTTAGATATGGTAATGCCGTTATTTGAATATCACCAGCACTGCGTCGAGGGTTTTTGAGTTTGCCATCCTTGTCAGTTTTAGCATCTTTCCACGGCTCTCCACTTGCTCCATTTTTACTAACAAAGCAAGTTAATGGACAAGCTTCTGCTTTAGTCCTAATATCGCAATAGTCACCTTGAATAAACTGCTGGTTGTATTGAGCTATTCTGTCAGCCAAACTCCAATTGTAAGTAGACCGGAGCATATCTAGCCAGTTATCCATTTTATTGGACTGGCTAATATTGGGGCGGATTTTATATACATAATTTGTTAGCAATTTACAATCACCACCTTGATATGCTAGACTTAACTTAGTATATACATATATTCTAATGAAGTCAACAGGTAAAGGAATTAAAAGAACAAAAAATCAGCCAGTCTTTTATGAAGAACTGAAGAAGCACCGAAATATAATGGTGACTAATACTGCTTGGGAAAATTTAATCAAGGCTTCTAATTCACTGGAGATCAGCGTCAGTGAGTTAATTGAAAGAGTGGGTAGAAATATGTATGGCAATATCAAGAAAGATGACTGTGACTAAAGTCACACGAGCCGCTTATATCTCAGGGCTAAAGCCGCTGAGTTTTACGCTTACCGGCTGTTCCTATAAATCATAGATTTGTCCCAAGTAAAAGAACCCACAGGTAAAGAACCATAATAAACCAGTAGCCGTTTTACCATTATATAAGCGATGTAAACCACCTATTCCCAAAAAACCAGCCCCACACAAGAGGTAAGAGACAAGAAGACGGTCTTTATGTTCAGTATTTTTTATAGTCATCTTATTTATGTCCATTAGGATTTACTGGTTTAAAAACCCACACTGCAATTAACTACCCTTGGTTAGTCTTCGATTCCCCAATTAACCATTATATTTATTTATCACCATGATTTCCCTTTCACCTGAACTCCAAGCTAGACTTTCCACACCCCTAAAAATCGGCTCATTTGAGGTTAAAAGCCGTGTTTTACAGTCTCCTTTGTCCGGGGTGACTGATTTGGTGTTTCGGCGTTTGGTGCGTCGTTATGCCCCAGAATCTATGCTATATACAGAAATGGTAAATGCTACAGGCTTACATTATGTTAAGCAATTACCAATAATTATGGAAGTAGATCCTAACGAACGTCCAATTAGTATTCAATTATTTGATTGTCGTCCCGATTTTTTAGCAGAAGCAGCCATAAAAGCAGTTGCTGAAGGAGCAGATACTGTTGATATTAATATGGGATGTCCTGTGAATAAGATTACTAAAAATGGTGGCGGTTCTTCTTTATTACGTCAACCAGAAATTGCGGAAGCAATTGTACGGGAAGTTGTCAAAGCGGTAGATGTGCCTGTAACTGTAAAAACTCGCATTGGTTGGAATGATCAGGAAATTACTATTCTTGATTTTGCGAAAAGAATGGAAGACGCGGGAGCAAAAATGATTACCGTGCATGGACGCACTCGCGCTCAAGGTTATAATGGTAATGCGCGGTGGGAATGGATAGCTAAAGTCAAGGATATTTTATCAATTCCTGTAATTGGGAATGGGGATATTTTTTCTGTGGAAGCTGCGGTAAAATGTTTAGAACAAACTGGTGCAGATGGAGTAATGTGTTCTCGTGGAACTTTAGGTTATCCCTTTTTAGTTGGTGAGGTTGATCATTTCTTAAAAACTGGAGAATTATTAACACCACCTAACCCAATTCAACGCTTAGAATGTGCCAGAGAACATCTTTTTGCTTTGTGGGAATACAAGGGAGATAGGGGAGTCCGTCAAGCTCGTAAACACATGACTTGGTATGCAAAAGGCTTTATGGGTGCGGCTGATTTACGGGGTAAGTTAAGTTTAATGGAAACTGTCCAACAAGGTTTAGATTTAATTGATGGTGCGATAGAAAGATTAGCAAATGGTTATGAAGTTGAAGAAGAAGTACCAGCTATTATTGCACTTTAGCATTGATTTCTAGATTAGGTTAAGCGATAGGTTAACACAAGCTAAGGGACTTCCAAATAAAAAAATACTCAACCACCTAACGCAAAAATCTCTCAAACCCTTATTCCTCTGTGTCCTCTGCGCCTCTGTGGTTCGTTAATCAGGATAATTTATTTCTTGGAAGTCCCTAAGTAGGTTGGCGTTGAAAATTGTCGTTATGGCAAAGCAAAAGGCAAGAGGCAAGAGTGAAGAGGGTTTAGGCGATTTTACATTTCTTTACACAGTTTGGTTTTATTGTGTTCACCTACTTAAGTGCGATCGCTAATTCTTTAAACTCCCACTTTTTATAACAAACCCCGATAACGAATAAAAATCAAAATCACAGCCCAAGAACCTAATGCCACTTTAACAGCAACTAAGATATTTAATATTGGCAAAATTCCGCCACTAAAAAGCATTCCTAACTCACCGTGTGGTAACTCAAATCCCGACAAAGTTATCACTGATAAAACAATGAAAACTAACACCGAAATCTTTTCCCACATAGCCGCGTGCCACTGTTGGTAAATGTCCTGCATCCATTGGTATGATGAGGTAATTGCTATCAGTCCGATTGCTGTCCCTCCAGCGACTCCAGCCGCAAAACCACCCCCCGGACTCAAATGCCCCCTAATTGCTAATTCAATGCCCACTAATGCCGCAATTGTCGCCCCTAGACGAGCTAATATTATTGATGGTTGATCTTTAAATTGATAGATGCTGCAAGATGGTTTTTCATTAGCTAATAAAAAATTAGCTCCGAGAATGGCTATAGTAAAAACAATAACTTCAAAGATTGTATCATATAGCCGATTTCTGAAAATAATCCCTGATACTGCATTGGGAACACCACTTTCTTTAACCACTGTTTCCACAATGGAAATATCTGGTAAATTTAGTTCGGAATTAGGCATAATCAGCATTTTTACAAATAAAGCTATTCCGGCTAAAATGTAAACTAATTTCATAAATTTTGCTCCCCTGAATCTAAAACATTGAAATATCTTAAACCTGTCTTTGGTGATGACAGTTCGGTTTTTATGATGTTATAAATGCGTTGCACTCTAATCACGGTTTGGTATGTTTCTTCTGCTTCCACAAACTTTTCTAATGGCGCACAGGTAGCATGAATTTCTTTTTCTATTAACGCCTGTTGTAAATTTTCTTTAGTAGTGTAAGGTACGAGTTCTAGACGCAGATAATGTTTCTTGAAAATGCGGCGAAAGTCGCTCATAAGCTGTTGAAAATTGCCGTCTTGATTTTTTTCTATTGACTGATCTTCCATGACACCAAGACGTAATACTAAGGATGAACGAACTGCGATCGCATAGAGAGTAATTGATAGCATTGTTCCCATTAATGCTTCTGTTAAAGCCACATCTGCTGCACCCAAAACTGCATCTACCATTGCTGCAACTGCACCGAGTACCCCACGAATTACTAAGGCATGATAGGGATTAGTTTGAGTTACTAACATCCCCGCAGTTAAGGGTAATAAAGCAATGATTAAATAGAGATAAGTATCATTCATGTTTTTCCTCTTCTGTTGAACAGTATGCTAATACATAACCCAGCATAGTATTCCAAATTGCTAAGGAAATAATGCCAAGAATAAGTAATGGCCATTCACTGGGTATTTTCAGTAGTAGTCCGACAATAATCATCATTGAACCTAAAGTATCCGCAACAGAAAGTCCATGTAATTTGAATAATACTGATCTGTTGCTGACTAAATGAGAAGTTCCCCAAAACCAGAAAACTATGCCAATACTTATGCAGGTATAACTAAGAAGGTTAATCATACTTCACCTAATCTTCTGAGGATATGTGCTAATAACATTAAGCCGGCATTTCCTACTGTCAAAATAATCGCTGCAACTACACCAATCATCCAATCATCTCGCAAAACGGAAATTACAAGAATCATGATGGCTACTTTACTGGAAATGCTACCAAAAGCTAACATTTTCTGCCAGGTATCATCACTTTTCCAAGCTTCATAAATGGGAATAAGTAAAGCCAAAATCATTGCTATTAAGACTATTTCTAGGTTCATGCTTGTTTTTTCCTGGGTTTAATTTGGTGAACTTCATACCATCCTTCTTCGTGGTACTTCAAAACTATGGTTTTGGGGGTAAAGGTAATCAGAAATATATCGAGGAAAATCAATAAAGGTGATCTGTTGAGTTTGACTTTCTCCATGATAATTTCTTCTTGGTTATGGGGACGGAAGATAATTTCAAATGCCTCCATAAAAGCTACCGGAATCGCAATAAGGATCTTAATTATTACCTTTACCCAAGATTTTAATTTTTCTGGTGATGACTTACCACGTGGTAAAATTAAGGCAATAATTACACCGATGATAATATTTGTTAAACTCACATTAGCAGTGAGTAATAACCAAATTGTTAGTCTTAATATGAGATGTCCAATCATGGGAAAGCCATCCAAAATAATAGGATTAAAGTTAAACTCATGACACCAACTAAATGCTCAAATTCTTCAAATACACGAGGTAGAGATATGGATAATTTCTTGAAAATGAAATGATATCCTAACCAGCCCGCAGCAATAGTTAAAAGTGCTTTTGTGATATTGGTGATTTCATAAGCTGGAAGATAGACAATATTTGCCACAAATAATCCAGTAATTAAAAAGATTACTGATATCCAAAAACCGGATTTTGTTTTCTGTTCTTCTTCTTCTTCTGCTTTTGCATGGGGGAGAAAAATAAATTTAGCAAAAGATATGGCTGTACCAACTGCGGCAATATTCATCAGTATAAATTGCCAAGATTCTAAATTTTTTGTCGTTAATACTTTTGCCTCAAAACCTGACAACAAAGGTAAACCAGAAATTGATAAACTAGCGATCGCTAAGGCTATCCAAATATTAGTATGAATGGGTTTATTTTGCAGTTCTTTAAAATTGCGACTGGGTAAAGAACCCGCAATCAAAAATAAAGATGACTTGACTAATCCATGGGTGAGGGCATAAAATCCACCTACAGCCGGTGCAGCAAGAATAAAGCCTAATTGGGAAATTGTGTGAAACGCCAACATTCGCTTAGTATCTTTTTCAAAGACAGCATAGGAGACACCCATTAAAGCTGTTCCCACAGCAAAAATTCTGACTATGGTATCAATTTCTTCGGAAACGAATGCAGTACGTAATAAAGGTAAAACACTGGCTTTAACGACAATTCCTGACATCAATGCGGAAACTGGTGTTTCTGATTCAGAATGAGTTAAAGGTAGCCATAACCCGGAGACAAAAATCCCCGCTTTGATTAATAATCCCAGAAAAATTAATGCTAGTGCTTCTGGTGGTGATCCCTTTAAACTGGCAAAACTAAAGGAATGATGCGTCTGATAAACCAGCACTGCACCAACCAGATAAAACAACATTGCAGTATTACTAACAAAAAGATACCGTAAACCTACCCAAATTGAGCGATCGCTACGAGAATAAGCAATCAATAAGAAAGCCGCAATACCGCTTACTTCTAAAGCCACATATAAACTAATGAAATCTGCACAGACAAAGGCAGCATTCAGGCTACCATGCACAATAATCATCTGGGCATAGAAAAAAGCCGTTTTATCACTGCGCCAGCAGTAGAGGGCAACAGCAGCCGTTACCAGGGCATTTGTGAAAATAAAGTAACCGCTTAACTGGTCAGCTATTAAGGTGATCCCGAAACTATCCAGTAAATTCAGGGTGATGGGTGATGGTTCGATAAATAGCTGCAACCCATAAGCAGCAGAAGCAATAGTCCCCCACATTGTCAAATGTCGGTTAAGTTTGGGGACTAGAAAAATGATGAACCCTAGAAAAAATGGGGTAGCAATCCAAGCCAGTGTAATGGTATTCATGGTGTATTATTTTTCTCAATCTCGTTACTTTCCAATGTGGGATTATCCCGTGCTAATTTCATCACACCAACTAGCATCAAAGCCTGTATCGAGAAACCGATGACTATCGCTGTTAATATGACTGCTTGGGGAACAGGATCAGCATAAGCAATATTTTTTACCTCGGAAATAATGGGAGTAAATAATCCTTCTCGTGATGCAATTAGTACATAAAAGGCAATCACACCCGTACTCATCACATCCATTGAGACAATTTTCATTACCAAGTTTTTTTTGAAGATGATGCCAAAAAAACCACACAGTATTGTTATCAGTACGCACGCTTCTAACACGGGAATTATTTAATTTTTATATAAAGTGCTAACTCTATATAAGCACGAAATCTTAGTGCTAGAATAATTTCAACACTAGAATATTCTTATGATTATGATAGTTATACTCAATGATTTATGTTTTCACAACTTTTAAAGTTTGCAAACTTTCATCTGCACAACCAGTGATAAAACCACCCATTTTTTGAATTTCTTGCAAATGTTCTAAAGCTGATTCTGTAATGAGTTCTCCAGGCATTAATACAGGAATTCCTGGAGGATAAGGGCAAATAATTTCCGCGCAAATCCGATTTTGAGCTTTCTCGAAAGGCAAGATTTCACTATTAGCAAAAAAAGCCTCACGGGGAGAAATAGCTATAATATTACTTGTGTTATCTTTTTTGGGTTTACACAATAAATTTTGAATTTTTAATGGATTAACATGAGTAAGATTACTTAGAGATCTAATTAAATTTTGAATATCTGTTTCTGTATTTCCTAAGCTAATAATAAATGTGATATTTTGCCAAGATGAAAATTCTGGAGTTACATTAAATTTCTCATCTAAAATTTCTTCGGCTGCAAAGCCAGTAAATCCTAATTTACTAACATTAACTGTTAATCTAGTTTTATCTAAATCTATAAATCCCGGTGATTTTTCTTTTTGAGAAAGGGGAGTAGATAAACCAGGAATTTGATTAATTTGAGTTCTGGCTGCTTTCCCTAATTCCAAAGTTTGAGACATGAGCTTTTTTCCATGTATTGCCATTTGCTGACGTGCAGCATCGAGAGAAGCTAAAAGGATAAAACTAGGACTTGTAGATTGCACTAATTGTAAGGCTTTATTAACCCTATCAATATCAATTCTTTTACCTTGAATATGTAACATTGATGCCTGTGTCATTGCTCCCAATGTTTTATGAATTGATTGAACAGTTAAATCTGCACCTGCGCTTAAAGCTGACGTGGGTAATTCTGGGTGAAAATGAAAATGTGCGCCGTGTGCTTCGTCTACAATCAGAGGAATATTATATTGATGAGTAAGGTGTATAAATGCTGGCAAATCTCCACAAACACCATGATAAGTAGGATAAACTATCAGCACTGCTTTTGTATCTGGATGTTTTGCTAATGCTGCTTTTAATGATTCTGGTGTAATGCTGTATGCAATATCTAAATCTTCATCGTATTCAGGATTTATAAAAATAGGAATTGCCCCCGAAAGAATCAATCCAGAAATAACAGAAGAATGGACATTTCTAGGCAGAATTATTTTTTCTCCCATTCTACAACTAGCAAGAATTGCGGCTTCAATTCCGCAGGTAGAACCATTAACTAAAAACCATGTTTTCTCTGCCCCAAAAGCCTCCGCTGCTAGTTCTTGTGCTGCAAGAATTACGCTTTCTGGTTTGAATAAATTATCTAACTCTGCTAATTCCGTTAAGTCAGCCCGAAAGATATCTTTACCAATTAAATCGGTTAAGATTGGCGAAATTCCCGCACCGCGTTTATGTCCTGGGGTGTAAAAAGGTGCATGAGAACGGCTTGTACAGGCTTTTAAGGCATCTATGAGGGGGGTTTGGTTTTGATTTGGCATTTTTGGAGAAAGAAGCGTTGAAAGCTTAAAGTAAAAATTGATAAAATCTAGAATCTAAAGAAATAATATGATATATTATATTTAAATTCAAATCTTTATGCAGACTAAAACTATGCCTAACGAAGAAGTAATCTTATTTGAAGAAGAGGAAGATCAAGAAATTGAATTTGAGCCGCTGAGTGGATTAATTCCTGAATTAAAGCAAATTCCAGAAATTGTTGTTTCTGGTAGTGACTGGACAACAGAGACAATCTTTAATCAACTTGATCGGGGTAATATAGAGCTAAATCCAAGATTTCAAAGACGAGACGCTTGGGATATCACTCGTAAAAGTAGGTTTATCGAATCACTTGTACTTGGATTTCCAGTTCCACAAATAGTATTAGCTGCTAATCGTCAGGAAAAAGGTAAATTTATTGTTCTTGATGGTAAACAACGATTGTTAACTATTCTGCAATTTTATGGTGGAAGTGATGAAAATATATCGAATAATAACAATGCCTTTGCTTTAAGAAATCTAGAATTTAGACGTGATTTAATAGGCAAAAAATATGAAGATTTTAAAAATGATGTCTTTTTGAGTTCTGAACTTAATGCTCTCGATAACCAAACTATTCGTACAGTATTAATTAGGAATTGGCCTAACGAAAACTTACTATATAAAATTTTTCTGCGGCTGAATATAGGAGGCACTCCATTATCTCCTCAAGAGCTAAGACAAGCATTACATCCAGGTGATTTTATCAATTGGTTAGATGATCAATCAGTTGAAAGTAAGGCTCTGAGAAAGATATTTAAATCATCAAATCCTGATTCTCGGATGCGTGATGTTGAATTACTATTACGTTATATAGGATTTCATTATTTTTTATCTGATTATCGGGGAAATCTTAAGGAATTTCTTGACATGACTTGTGAAAGGCTTAATAATCAGAGATGTAATGATATTACAAATGTAGTTAATCAATTTGAAGAAGCAGTACAAACAACTATTAATATATTTGAAGAGAAAAACTTCTCTCGTTTATGGTCGAGCAGAAATAATAAATATCAAAGCCAATTCAATCGAGCAATTTTAGATGTGATGGTTTTTTACTTTTCAGATGAAATAATCAGGAAATCTGCTGAAGATCATCAAGAAAAAGTTAAAGTTGCTTTTCAGGAATTATGTTCATCAAACAGTGATTTTAGAGAAGCTGTTGAACGCAGAACACAAAATATTCCTGAAATTTACAATCGTCTGAGGTTGTGGGGTGAAAGTCTACAAAAAGTTTTAGAAGTAAACTTTAATTTACCTGAACTAGATGGGAATCGGATTATTTTCAATGGTTTGAGGTAGGTTCTTAATAAGATATGCCAGAATCTGATAAATTTATTACTTTAAGAACGCAGCTAAACAGGCTAAAAGACGAATTTATTCCTGAAATTAGCCCGACAGGTTCATATTCCGAGAGTCAGTTATCTAGAACTGCTGCATACAGAGTTCTTGCTCATGCTGAAATTGAGTATTATCTTGAAGAAAGAGCTTGGAAAATAGCTTTAGATGCTAAAGGAGCTTGGGATAGTACAGGTAAAACCTCTCGCACTCTGATATGTTTACTTGGTTTCTCTGATTTAACTATGGATAAACCACCAGATACACTTAACAAACCCAACAATGTAAGTCAAGATAATCACGACAAGCGATTGAAAATAACTGAAAAAATAAATTCAGCTATCAAGAGCTTTAAGAAGGTTATTGATAATAATCATGGAGTAAAAGAAAAAAATATTTTAGCATTACTATTACCCATAGGAATAAATAGTAATGACTTAAATACTAATACTGCTTGGCTTAATACCATGAATACATTTGGAGAAAAACGAGGTCTTGTTGCACATTCTTCAGCTACATCGTACATGACTAGTCAAATGCTAGATCCTGCAACTGAATTAAATAGGGTTCAACAAATTACTGAGGGACTTTTAAGAATAGATGAATTAATGAATAATTTAATGCAATAAAATGTAAAATACTCTTGGCTAAAAAAAAATCAAACAACATGAACTTAAAAGATATTAAACAAAAACTATTCCCCATCTTCAAAATTATATCCATTACACTCACAACCAGTGCAGTAGGCTTAGAATTATGGAATATCCAAACATCAATCACTAACAGTCAACTACCGAGAATCTTAACTCCAGCTTTAATTATCACTCATATTGTGCTGTTGGCTCATTTTCTCGAAGCCTTAATTGCTGCTTATTATGCACCTGCTCGCAATCAAGCATCAATCAAATATGCAGCTTATACATTTTTTGTAGGGATATTTGGTTTATTAGAATTATTTGACAATGATCAAGAACAAGGATTAAAGGAAAAAAGTTAAACGTTTTTTCTTGTCCCCTGGACTGACCAGCATTCATCCCAACCGTGCTTTAACAGCATGGCTGAATTCTGGTTTCTTGTACGGAATTTATACCGTGATTTATGAGTCAACGCATTGCCCAACCTTGTATTCTAGAACTAGCACTGATTTAATCTTGTTAATAAACTTTGTTTGTTTTCGATAACCATTCATTATACAATATACACAGAATCTCAGTGCAAAATAAATCCTGGCTTTAGGCTACGTCCCTTATTTGATAGCCTGCACGGCGTAGAAGTAGCACAGGTGTGTCCTCTTGAGTGGGGCGCACCTTTAAGGGTTTTGGGCATTTTTCTGATAAGCTCGAAAATTGTGTTAAATATGACACGATTAACTATGTGTTTCTAGATTGAATACTAGAGTGTTTATGGTTTTTAAGGTTTAATAAAGACTAAATCTAGTATTATCGAAAAGTCGGAAATTAGGTGTGGTGTGAAAATCAAGACAGGAGTGAACAAAATGGATTTACGTGGAGATGCGTTGCAAATCCTTAAAGACACTAGTAGAACTTTTTATATCCCAATTAGTATTTTACCATCAGGATTACAAGAAGCAGTGGCATCAGCATACTTGTGTATGCGTGCCATTGACCAAATTGAAGATGATCCAAACTTGGATAACGAGACTAAAAAACGCCTGTTGCAGAATATTAGCCTCACATTGCAAGCTGGAGTAGATGGTTTTTCGCTGGATGCTTTCTCTGTAGGGTTTAAAGGTTACGAAAATTCTTTACAAGAAGTTAGTTTACGGATTAGAGAATGGTCAATATTAGCACCTGAAAGTATTGCTCCGCGAATTTGGGATGCAACAGCGGCAATGGCTGATAGAATGGCTTATTGGGCAGATAAAAATTGGAAAATAGAAACAGAAGCGGATCTAGACCGTTATACCTTTGGGGTGGCTGGTGCTGTGGGCTTGTTACTCTCAGATTTATGGAACTGGTATGATGGAACTCAAAGCAACCGCACTCAAGCCATAGGATTTGGTAGGGGTTTGCAAGCGGTCAATATTCTGCGTAACAATGGTGAAGACCTCACTCGTGGGGTCAATTTTTACCCAGCAGGTTGGGATAATGACAATCTCCAAGAATATGCCCGTCGCAATCTTATCTTAGCAGATGCCTATACGAACTCTCTGCCCAATGGACCGGCTTTGCAATTTTGCCAAATTCCTTTGGCTTTGGCTCATGGTACTCTAGATGCTTTGGCTAGTGGTAAGGAAAAACTCAGCCGTAGTGATGTTGTTTCCCTGATTGAAAACCTCATGGGTGTGAACGCTAAAGCTAGTTAGGAAATAGGGTATGGGGAACAAATCCGCCCGGAACTTAAGTTCCGGTCTAAAAGCTAAAGTGCGTTAAAACGCACTCTGGTTAACTCAAAATCAAAAACTATTCTATTTATGTCAAAGTAGTCGGTTTTAACCGAGTTTAGCTTTTAGACAGGGAATTCATTCCCTGGTTGGCTTAAGTTGACAACTAACAACTAACAACTAAGTAGGTGAACACAATAAAACCAAACTGTGTAAAGAAATGTAAAATCGCCTAAACCCTCTTCACTCTTGCCTCTTGCCTCTTGCCTTTTGCCTTGCCATAACAACAATTTTCAACGCCAACCTACTTAACAACTAACAACTGACAAGAAAAATATTCATGAAAACTACTTTATTTTTGAGTCCACCTTCTTTTGATGGTTTTGATGGTGGTGCGGGGGCGCGATACCAAGCAAAACGAGAAATTACTTCTTTTTGGTATCCCACTTGGTTAGCACAACCAGCGGCTTTAGTTCCTGGCAGTAGGTTAGTTGATGCACCTCCTCATGGGCAAACTGTGGATGATGTGTTGAAAATTGCCAAGGATTATGAATTGGTAATTATGCACACCAGTACACCATCGTTGGCTAATGATGTTAAGTGTGCAGAAACAATCAAAGCTCAAAACCCCAATGTACAAATTGGCTTTGTGGGGGCGCACGTTGCGGTTTTACCAGAGGCAACTTTGCGAGAAAATCCAGTAATTGATTTTGTTTGTCGCAATGAGTTTGATTATACCTGTAAGGAATTAGCAGAAGGAAAACCTTGGGATGAAATCAAGGGTTTGAGTTACCGGGATAAGTTGGGAAATATCCACCAAACTGAGGAACGTCCTTTGATTCATGATTGGGATGCTATGCCCAGTGTGTTGCCTGTTTATGCTCGTGATTTGGATATTAGCAAGTATTTTATTGGCTATTTGCAACATCCTTACATTTCTTTTTATACTGGGCGGGGTTGTCCAGCAAAATGTACTTTTTGCTTGTGGCCACAAACTATTGGTGGACATTTATACCGTCATAAAAGCCCCGATGCCGTAGGCAGAGAAATGGAAGAGGCTAAGGTTCTCTTTGGAGATAAGGTGCGGGAGTATATGTTTGATGATGATACTTTTACCATTGATAAACATCGAGCGATCGCAATTAGCAAACATATGAAGCGACTCAATTTAACTTGGAGTTGCAATGCCCGTGCAAACTTAGATTATGATACTCTCAAAACTTTACGAGATAATGGTTTAAGATTGTTATTAGTAGGTTTTGAATCTGGCAATCAAGAAGTTCTCAATAATATCAAAAAAGGTATTAAGCTAGAAGTGGCGCGAGAATTCATGAAGAATTGCCACAAACTTGGTATTACTGTCCATGGGACTTTTATTATCGGGTTGCCAATAGAAACTAAGGAAACTGTAGAAGAAACAATTCGCTTTGCTTGTGAATTAAGTCCCCATACAATTCAAGTTTCTATTGCTGCACCTTATCCTGGTACAGAGTTGTATGAACAAGCCAGAGAAAAAGGTTGGTTTGCGAATGAGTCTTTAGTTGCAACTTCCGGTATTCAAACTTCAACTTTGCAATATCCCAGTCTTTCGAGTGCGGAAATTGAAGATTCGGTTGAACAAATGTATCGCAAGTTTTACTTCCGTCCGAAAGCAATTATTCCGATTGTGCGGGAAATGCTGGCTGATAGACAAATGTTAGTGCGTCGTTTGCGAGAAGGTAAAGAGTTCTTTGGTTATTTGAATGACCGTCGGACTCAAGCTTTAGCTAGGTAAATCGTCAGAATCAGGATTTACAAGATTTTAGGATGTTGAGGATTTGATTTAATTATCTTCTGAGAATTTTTTAATTAATCCTGTTAATCCTTTAATCCTGGTTATCCTGATTCTGACATTTTTAATCCTAATTATCTATATACCAATGTCTTATTTAATTATTAATGCTGATGATTTCGGGTTTTCCCAGGGTGTGAATGCAGCGATTATTCAAGCCCATGAGGAAGGCGTTTTAACTAGCACTAGTTTAATGGTAAGTGGTGATGCTGCACAAGAGGCGATCGCACTGGCAAAAGATCATCCTCAGTTAGCAGTTGGGTTACATCTAGTTTTAGTTTGTGGTAAATCAGTTTTACCACCTTCGCAAATTCCCCATTTAGTAGACTCTCAAGGTAACTTTTCCAGTAATCCCACCCAAGCAGGATTAAGTTATCAATTCAATCAAGCTACCCGTGCAGAATTGCGATTAGAAATATCTGCTCAATTAGAAAAATTTCGGGATTCTGGTTTAAATCTGGCTCATGTTGATGGACATTTACACCTTCATGTACATCCTGTTATTTTGAATATTTTAACAGAATTTGCCGCAGAATTTCAGATTAAATTTATTCGTCTACCTTCAGAAGAATTAAGCAAAAACCTCAAAATTGATAACCGTAATTTACTCACTAAAATAGTTTGGTCTATTGTTTTTGGACAATTACGCCGTTATGGAGAGGGTTTATTAAAAGCTAATAATATTAAATTTGCTGATAGAGTTTATGGATTGTTACAAACTGGTGACATGAGTGAAAAATATTTACTAGGTTTGATACCACAAATAGAATCTGAATTGGTAGAAATTTATTCTCATCCGGCTTTAGTAAATACTGAGACAAATAACGGTGGTGAAGTAGAATTAGCGGCTTTATTGAGTCAGGAAGTGCGTCAATTATTGACTGTGAAAGATTTTAAATTAAGTAATTATAATCAGTTAATTTAATTAACAATTTTGTATAAATATTAATATATAAAATATAATGTTGTTTAGGAATGTGGATTAAATAACTTACAATTCTAAATGTTGTTGTGGTTTAGCAGTATAGTTCCACTGTGGCAAAAAATCATCAAAGAAAATCTCCATTGTTTCTTTAAAACCCTCAGCAACTTTCTTACCGGTTTGGTAGGCTTTATCAATGATGGTCGTAAAAACCTGTAACCCTTTCTGAGTAGTAGCTTTTGCCATCAGTTTAGCTACAGTGTTAACACTGTCGAAAATAACACCTTTACAAGCCCGACTTAGATGTGGAAACAGCCGATGCTCAATCGGATTGTACTTAGATGTATAAGGAGGATAGTGAGCAATGCGAATTTCAATTCCAATTTCATTCACCAAAGCTTGTAATGCTTCTTTGAATACATAGTAACGAGAACTGTTGCTACCACCACCATCACATAACAGTAGTATAGAGGTAGCCAATTGGTAGCGGTTTTTGCCATAATTATTCCACCAATAACGGATTGAATCACAGGCAAATTCGCTGGTGTCATGGCTAGTACCAATTTGTATAAAACCAATGTTATCCTTTAAATCATATAACCCATGTGGAATTGCTATTCCTGTTGCCAAAGATGGAAAGTCGTGGTCTAATACCTTGATTGGAGCATCAGTATAAATACTTCCTTCTCTATATAAATTGCCAATTAACTCTTTTTTTTACTGTCCATACTAATCACTGGGTTACCCTCAGCAAAATACTGGGTTTTAAGGCTTTCAATCTTCTCAAACTGCTCATTACGATTTTCGCTACTTCCACACGCAATCATTTTCACTGCTTTGCGTTTACGAAATTTATGTTCCCAGAGTAATTGGTCTACAACTGTAACACTGATATTTATGCCTTTTTCGGCTAATAAGTCTGCTATTTGTTGACGAGTTAAGTTTGTCCATTTAATATCCTCGTCCATTGGCGAACCTGCTGTGTGTGTTTCTATTACCGTCAGGAATGCTTCATTGATTCCAGGTATCGTTAACAGTGCTTTTTTTCTTCCTCCTCCTGGACGGCGAATTCTTGGACTGCTGGTTTTACTCGGCTGTTCCAGATCCTCCATCCCTCTATTGATTGTTCTGTAGTTACATCCCAACAATTTACTTATGTATCCAATCCCCCCGTACCCAAGCTTTTTTGCTTCAATCGCTGCATACCGCCTACGGTCTTTCTCCGATAGAGATTCATAGTAATCTTGCATCTGCTTTTCTAGCATTGGAGAGTAGATTTCTATCACGATATTGTTCCCTAATACCTACTTCTTTAGTCTACTATACCCCTGTCACAACTTCTGCATTTTATTTAATCCACATTCCTTAGCAGCGTCTGTTGTTGTCCATTCTAACTTTTATTGAATTTGTGTAGAATCTTCGAGAATAATTAAACGCAGATAAACGCGGATAAACACAGATAAATACCCTGATTTTACTTGCATCTACTATTATGGCACGCAAAACAAAAACAGTATCCTCAACTACAGTCACTCCTCTCGCGCTTTCTGACTTACATCTCCAGTTACAGGGTTTAGAGAAAGAACACCAATCTCTATTAAAGCAAATTAAGAAAAAGCGGACAGAATTAAATAACTTTGTCGAAAAAATGCGTTCTTTAGCGACAGAGGTATTTCATCGAGTTAGTCCAAATATGCAAACAATGGCCGAATTAGATGCAGAAATTAATGCTTTATTTGCAGAAATTTTAACTACGAAAAAAATGGGTAAACAAACCCAGAAAAATATCCAATCATTGTACAGAAGTTTACAAATGGGAGGAATTATTAGTTATAAACCTATTGAAGAAGAAGAAGATGATGATGAAGAATTAGATGAACTATTTGAAGATAATGATTCTCAAGAAAATCATCAACGTCGTCGTCAATTTTGGGAAGCAGAACAAGATTCAGAATCTCCCACAGTAGCGAGAACAGATGAATCTAGAAAAATCCGACAGACATTTTTGCGGTTAGCGGAAATCTTTCACCCTGATAAGGTTAAAGATAATGAAACCCAAATGACTCACACGGAAATAATGAAGGAAATTAATAAAGCTTACCAAGATGGAGATTTAGCGCGACTTTTGGAAATTGAACGTAAATATGAAGTCGGAGAAACAATTGATAATAATAGCGAAGATGATTTAAGTCGCAGATGTAAAAATATAGAACAACACAATCAAATTCTCAAAAATCAATATGAGAAGTTGAAACAGGAACTCCGGTTAGCAAAAAATACCCCGGAAGGATCAATGGTTGCGGATTACAAAAAAGCAGCTAAACAAGGGATTGATTGTATTGAATTAATGCTGGAAACTATCCAATCTCAAACTAAGATAGTTGCGGAAATTCGTGATTTTGTTCAAGACTTTAAAGATAAAAAGATCACTATTAAAGAATTTCTCGCAGGTCCAGAAAGTCTCCGTTCTGTACAGGAAGATATGATGGAAGAACTACTGGAAAGAATGATGGAAGAATTTGGGGGGATGATGGATTTTAATTAGCAAATTATTTCAAGATTTGCTAATAATTATTAAGAGGGTGTTTGAAAAGTTATAGTTGATGTATCAAATATTTTTTACCCCACCCTAACCCTCCCCTTGTAAAGGGGAGGGAACTGGACTTTTATTGTTTCCCCCCTTTACAAGACAGGTTTCATCTTGATTTTTCAAATTATTACTCTAATTCCTGTATTTAAATGTTACGCAAAGTGCTGTAATCATGAAGATATAACCGAAAACTGTGATGATATAATTGATATTTAGTTTCCTTATTTGTGTGTATTTCTTGCAGAAATTCTAACCAAGTTTCCATAATTTCCGCCACATCAAAAACATCAGCTTTGATAATTTGACTAATAGCTACCGTTGACATCGGTTGAGTTTCTTCAGCAGTTAAAACCCGCAATATATCCATCGCAACATCAGATAAACCATCACCTTGCATCTTTTGCCATCGAGGGTAATGGTGATCGCATTTACCGAGTTACTATGACCTTTAAGGGTGAAATTTTCTGTTCCTGTTCCCAAATCCCAGATTTTGATAGTAGAGTTAACTTTTTTCTTCCTATTGCTAAATTCCAGATTTTGATAGTCTTGTCAAGTGAACCAGAAATCACGGTTTTTCCATCGGGTGTCAGTATTTTCATAGATATTACATATTGTTAGAAAAAACGAGTTCTTGGAATTGTTTTTGCATCTCATGATCTAACTTTTTGGACTCTTTGATAAAATTTAAATTCCTCGTGGTTTTAGCAATTTCTAACAGAGATTGATCAATATTATAATCCTTAGACTCAATCAACCAAGTAAGAATTTCAAAAAGATGCCAGACCAATTGCGATCCTTCGTAAACAGTTAAAGGAAGGTTTGAATTACTTTTTGATAGTAATTTTTGGATATTTTGTCTCGAACATCCTATAAGTTTTGCAACATCCGTTATACCAACAAAATCAGGTGAAGCTTCTATAAGTTCTGCTTGTGGAATGGCTTTTCTTACATCTTTTATTGCACTGGATATCGCCTCACACGCAGATGATGCCTCACGAATAAAATCAAGTCCAATAAAACCTTTCATACCAATACCAATAATTGCATCATCACAGCCTGATTCATAAAGGACTTCAATGTACATATCAGGATCAGTAACAGGGTTGGGAAGTTTGAATTTTAGAGTGAATTCATATTCTTGCATTTTGCATTATCCTTAATTAGAAGTAGTCGGTTGTTTTTCCTCTAAACGAATACACTTATCAACTACTTTCCGAATTAGTTTTGCGTGATTAGTAGGATTTCTGGGTGTACTCCAAATACTATTGATACAAAATTGTCCACATCTGCATTCAGAATCATTGTAAGGGCAATAAATTTTACCCCAAGCGTGAGAACCTCCTACTTCTACAGACCAGCCTTTCGTAACCGCATAATCCAATGCAGCTTGTATTTCTTTATTAGGATGTTGTTTATTTGCCATTATTCTAGACACCTATAATCTTAGTCTGTAAAAAGTAGGTTGTCAACTGACAACTTACTTAACAATACCTTATAGCGGTATGCACTTGAGTGGGCGTAGAGAGCGGGTGGGGAATACCGAAAAATAGAGGAGATAAGCAAGAAAGTTAGATAACCTAAGCGATCAGGGCTATTTCATTCTAAAATCTGACATTTTGTGTATTTACGAGAATGCGCCATTTTGGGCTTGGTGGGATTCTATCTCACGATGGCTGGAAATACCTAAATTCGTTGCTTAAATCTAGAATGAAATCTGTCCGTTCGCTGATTTTGAAGAGACAAGAGGAATTAAAGCCTTAATGCAAAAGGAAACAGGTGATTTTCAAGTAATTCGTTAATTATAGGTAAAATTTATGACCATCACAGAAGGCTTCCAGAGGTGATTATTTAAGGCACAGGGATAGCATCAATCATAAAATGGCAAAAGCTCTATATGAGATGAAAATGCCTGAATCAATTGAATTGCCTGGATTACAAGCCCTGTAGGGCTTAATTAAATCTTGCGGGTTAAAAATGAGCGAACGGACTGTGAAATAGCCCTGGCATCAGCAATTTTAACAGTATTTGATGTGGGTATTCTTTCTAGGTTAATAATTTTTAAATCTACAAATGAGTACAACACCATTAATCAAGTTTAGTGTGCGTTACGGCTTTGCCTAACACACCCTACAAATACTAATAATTATTAACCATTTTCCTAATTACGAACTACCCGATGTTTTTGCAAATCTGCTAAATTACAAGCCTCTAAAGCCCTAGCATGAGTAGCTTCTAAAACTACGGTCGGTGCAACACCATCTTCTAAAGCTTCTTGCCATCTTGCAGCGCATAAACACCAACAATCACCGGGTTTTAAACCGGGAAAACTAAAATGATATACAACACTTTGCGCGACTGAGACAGGTTTCATCTTGATTTTGCAAATTATTCCTTTAATTATTGTATTTAAATGTTACGCAAAGTGCTGTAATCATGAAGATATAACCGGAAACTGTGATGATATAATTGATATTTAGTTTCCTTATTTGTGTGTATTTCTTGCAGAAATTCTAACCAAGTTTCCATAATTTCCGCCACATCAAAAACATCAGCCTTGATAATTTTACTAATAGCTACCGTTGACATTGGTTGAGTTTCTTCAGCAGTTAAAACCCGCAAAATATCCATCGCAACATCAGATAAACCATCACCTTGCATCTTTTGCCAATGTTGTTGATAATAGGTTTCTAAATATGGGGGAATTTGCTCAAAATTATTGACAGAATAAAAACCATCAGCCATAGCTTTTAAAACCTGCTGCACATACATAAAATTATCTTCATTTTCATTAATTAATTCAATTATATTTCTCTGCGAACTCTGCGTCTCTGCGGTTCGTTTCTTCCGAATATATGCTTTAATATCCTGCCGATTTTCCACCGGATAATCTGCTAAATCTAAAATCTGTGAAGGTGCTTCAATTAACAAGCCAGAATGAGATTTTTGATAGGGACGACGAGCGAAAATAAAATAAATTTGATCCGGTAAATATCGCGGTAGATAAAATAAATTCGTGCCTACAGCTTGACTATTTATATCAATTCCATCCAAACCATCAATCACAATAATTATTTTCTGATCTGGTAAATTCTCGCTGACTTGTTGCAATAAAGTAGAAAATAACCAACTTCCCTCATGTGCATTGATAAATCCTGTCTCTGTCATCGTTTGCGGGGAGGGTTGGGGAGGGGTGCTAGATAAATTCTCTAACAATAAATTTAACTGTGTACAAACCTCTGGAAAAAATGCCTCAACTCGATTTTTACCCGCAATTTGGGCATTGTAATAAATAGTATGGGGATTTTGGCGCACAAATTGGGCAAGAATGGCACTTTTACCGCTACCGGGTACACCCACAATGGTGAAATAACCCTTGGGGTAACGGTGGAGAAAATTATTAATCGCAGTGAAGATAAAATCACGACCAACAAAATTTTCACTCTTTGCTGAAGCAGAGAAAGATAAACTATTCATCTCTCACCTTTCCTTGCAAACGCAGAAAATGTAACCTTCCTGATTCTTCCGCTGCTACGATTGTCACCCCATCGGGAGCAACTGCACAGCATTTTATCGGACTTTCTCCGGTGAAGGTTGCTATTTCCTTTCTGGTTGTTAAGTCCCAGATTTTGATGGTTTTGTCCCTAGAACCAGAAATGACTGTCTTCCCATCTGGGGTGATGGCCACTGCATTCACCGAGTCGCTATCAGAAAGAGTCAACTTTTCTTCACCTGTGACTAAATCCCAGATTTTAATGGTTTTGTCCCTAGAACCAGAAATGACTGTCTTCCCATCTGGGGTGATAGCCACTGCATTCATATAGAAACGATGACCAGAAAGAGTCAACTTTTGTTTACCTGTGACTAAATCCCAGATTTTAATGGTGTTGTCCCTAGAACCAGAAATGACTGTCTTCCCATCTGGGGTGATGGCTACTGCATTCACCGAGTCGCTATCAGAAAGAGTCAACTTTTGTTTACCTGTGACTAAATCCCAGATTTTAATGGTGTTGTCATATGAACCAGAAATGACTGTTTTCCCATCTGGGGTGATAGCCACTGCATTCACCAAGTTACTATGACCAGAAAGAGTCAACTTTTGTTTACCTGTGACTAAATCCCAGATTTTAATGGTGTTGTCATATGAACCAGAAATGACTGTCTTCCCATCTGGGGTGATAGCCACTGCATTCACCGAGTCACTATCAGAAAGAGTCAACTTTTCTTCACCTGTGACTAAATCCCAGATTTTGATGGTTTTGTCCCTAGAACCAGAAATGACTGTCTTCCCATCTGGGGTGATGGCCACTGCATTCATATAGAAACGATGACCAGAAAGAGTCAACTTTTCTTCACCTGTGACTAAATCCCAGATTTTGATGGTTTTGTCCCTAGAACCAGAAATGACTGTCTTCCCATCTGGGGTGATGGCCACTGCATTCACCGAGTCACTATCAGAAAGAGTCAACTTTTGTTTACCTGTGACTAAATCCCAGATTTTAATGGTGTTGTCCCTAGAACCAGAAATGACTGTCTTCCCATCTGGGGTGATGGCCACTGCATTCACCGAGTCACTATCAGAAAGAGTCAACTTTTGTTTACCTGTGACTAAATCCCAGATTTTAATGGTGTTGTCCCTAGAACCAGAAATGACTGTCTTCCCATCTGGGGTGATGGCCACTGCATTCACCGAGTCACTATCAGAAAGAGTCAACTTTTGTTTACCTGTGACTAAATCCCAGATTTTAATGGTGTTGTCCCTAGAACCAGAAATGACTGTCTTCCCATCTGGGGTGATGGCCACTGCATTCACCGAGTCGCTATCAGAAAGAGTCAACTTTTGTTTACCTGTGACTAAATCCCAGATTTTGATGGTTTTGTCAGATGAAGCAGAAATGACTGTCTTCCCATCTGGGGTGATGGCTACTGCATTCATATAGAAACGATGACCAGAAAGAGTCAACTTTTCTTCACCTGTGACTAAATCCCAGATTTTGATGGTTTTGTCCCTAGAACCAGAAATGACTGTCTTCCCATCTGGGGTGATGGCCACTGCATTCACCGAGTCACTATCAGAAAGAGTCAACTTTTGTTTACCTGTGACTAAATCCCAGATTTTGATGGTGTTGTCCCTAGAACCAGAAATGACTGTCTTCCCATCTGGGGTGATGGCCACTGCATTCACCCAGTTACTATGACCAGAAAGAGTCAACTTTTGTTTACCTGTGACTAAATTCCAGATTTTGATGGTTTTGTCAGATGAGGCAGAAATGACGGTCTTCCCATCTGGGGTGATAGCCACTGCATTCACCCAGTCACTATGACCTTTTAGGGTGCGAATTAATCCACCAGCACCAGGAGGAGTTAAGCTACCTATTAAACTATATAAATTAATGTTTTTATCTGCTGCTATTTGTGCTAGTAACTGTTTAATTTCTGGCGCATCAAAATATGCCAATCGTGCTGATAACTGCCCATTTAATTGCTTTGGGTCTTCATAAATAATAGGTGCTGACCATAAAAAACTACTTGGAATTAATTTTAATGCTTTGATAGTTTCCGCATATTTTGGATTACTGCTTAATTCTGGTTTATTTAGTAAATCATAATCTTCAATTAGTGCTTGTAATCCAAATGAGGGATGATTAATTTTTGCTTGAATAAAGTAGAAGTTTCCCAATATTTTACACAGTGTTTCATATTGCTTACCCTCTAATAACAATCGAAGAATTTCACCTAAAAACTGTTCTTTTGCTTCCTCTGAATTCTGATTAAACGAAGTCTGAAAGTTGCTCATAATGTTAATCCCTCAGCCATATTCTTAGCAACTTCCGCGCTAATTTGTGGTAAACTCACCCCAGCAGCTTCCACAATATCCTGACGTTGTAAAAAATCGCGGAAACTCTCATGATAAAAGCGATAACGAGGCGGTTGATAGGTTTTTTGTTCCTGTAAAAACTGTGTCCAATCTTTGAGAACTTCCTGCACTGTCAGATTATCTTCCTGGGAATATTTCACAATCATCTCACGGGATACAGCACTTTTTAAAGCACACATGACATAAATAATTTTAATTTTATCCTTGGGTAAGGGTTTCTTAGTCATTCCCATAATGCGCCAATGACTCTCATAATATCCCTGTAAACCTGCGGGTAATTCTTCTAGTTTTTCATCTTTATAAACTCCATCTGCAATAGCTTCTAACACATAGCGTAAATACATGAAATTGTTTTCACTTTTAGCGGCAATAGTATCAATAAATTGCACCTTACTAAGTCCATTTTGTTTATTTATCCAGTTGTCTAAACGTGGTTGATATTTTGGTAAAGCCATAAATTCTAAAATATAGGCTTTAATATCATCCTTACTATTATCTTGATATTGCCTTAAATCCAATTCTACATATTTAGTATCGGGGGAAAGAGTTAATCTTTTATCATCTGAATTATAAGGTCTTCTGGTCAGGATCAGGTAAACATTATCTGGTAAATACATCGGTAAATTTAACAAATTACTATTACCTTCTTGATTAACTTCATCTAAAGCATCAATAACAATAACTAATTTTTCAGAATCAGCTAATTTTTCACTAGCTTTAGTTAATAAAGTAGATAAATTATCATTTTCTGCATTTTGTAAATTAAACCTATTTACTAATTGTTGACGAATTGATTTAAGGAATTGATCAGGGCGGTTTGTACCATCTGTACGAATATTAAAAAAGCAAATTGTACCGGGATTATCTACTATATATTTGGCAGCTATGGCACTTTTACCCATTCCCGCATCACCAAGAATAGTAAAATATCCACTTTGGTTATTGTTGATGAATTGATTAATCGCATTAAAAACAAATTCTCGACCACAAAATATTTCGGTTTTATCTGCGATTAAAGTTGTAAATTCTGTGGTAATAGTGGAGTGAGATAGAGATACAAATGGTATTAATTCAGGTGAAATAGCAATACATAAATAATCTTTAAAAAGCCAAATGATTAAATTATGAATAGCCGATTTCGTAAATGATAAATCATTACTATCTATTGTATCTCTTGGGTCATTAGGATCATGTGAACCAGTATTACCATTAGTTCTGATTACTTCGAGATAAGATTTAATTTTATGGCGGGTTGTTTTATGTTTAATTATTATGTATTGTGTATCCTGTTCTTGGATAACGATATTAATTAGTCCATTAAAATCTAATTCTCTATTTCTTGATGAAATTTCTGTTCCTGTATATTTCTTTTTTCCTAAGATAATTTCTTCACCAAAAGTTTTGCCATAATGCTTAAAAATTATTGCTTTACACAAAGCCTCCCCTGCTTTCCTGGCATTATTCATTGCATCTTCAGCTATAGGATCAGAAAATGCCTGTTTTGACCACTTGATTAAATCTGAAATTTTTTCTTCTACTTTCTGATTCATAGCTACCTTGATCTGAGTTTTTAGTATAACATCAGCAATTTTACCATTTGCAAGCGTCGTTTTATTTTACACTGGCAAAATTGAACAAACCCATCTTAACATCGGT
Organism: Anabaena sp. 54; assembly: GCF_017355725.1. Classification (NCBI taxonomy): domain Bacteria; kingdom Bacillati; phylum Cyanobacteriota; class Cyanophyceae; order Nostocales; family Nostocaceae; genus Anabaena; species Anabaena sp. 54. The sequence continues at coordinate 70,569 of NZ_JAAVWA010000007.1, read as the reverse complement.
ATGGGTGTAATTTCTAGTATGGTGGGTTTTAAATCTGCCAATGATAGTAAAAACGAATTAAAGGAACTCTTAGAAAGCTGTGAAATCGTAAAGGGCGGTAAATAAGGGTATTAGTTTGAGATCATAGCTGTAAGGGTTTAGCAATGCTAAACCCCTACCCAATTTTACAATTTTCTATTCTTTAGTCATCTTTAGATGACTTTTGCTATTAGACTGGGAATTAATTCCCAGTTGGGTTATCGGTTTTACTAATAATTATTAACCATTTTCCTAATTACGAATTACCCGATGTTTTTGTAAATCTGCTAAATTACAAACTTCTAACGCCCTAGCATGGGTAGCTTCTAAAACCACTGGAGGTGCTACACCATCTTCTAGGGCTTCTTGCCACCTTGCAGCGCATAAACACCAACAATCACCGGGTTTTAAACCGGGAAAACTAAAATAAGGTGCAGGTGTACTCAAATCATTGCCTTGGGATTTAGTATATTGCAAAAATTCCTCTGTGACTTGAGCGCAAACGACGTGCATTCCCGTATCTTGTCCACCTGTGGTACAAAACCCGTCACGGTAAAATCCAGTCATGGGAGAAGTGCAGCAAATTTCTAATTTTGTACCCAGTACGTTTTTAGCTTCTGTCATGATTAATTCCTCACAATTTTAATTTATTAGGGAAAACGAACCGCAGAGGCGCAGAGGACGCAGAGAAAGAGGGTTTGAGAGATATTTTGCGTAGGTCTTGATTTTTTAAGTTTATGGAAGTTTATCAAATTCAATTTTACCATAGTTTAATTTAATAATTCTATCGGCTAAATGAAAATAATGATCATCATGACTAATTACTAAAATTGTTTTTCCCTGGGCTTTCAATTCTGGCAGTAATTGAGTATAGAATATATCTTTGAACAAGGGATCTTGATCAGCAGCCCATTCATCAAATAGATAAATTTGCCGATTTTCTAAATATGCTGTTAGTAATGCGAGGCGTTTTCTTTGTCCTTGAGAAAGGGCTGTGGTGGAAAGTTGCCCATTTTTGATTTTGACTTTATGATCAAGTTGCAATTTCTCTAAATATTTTTGGGCTTGAATATCTAAGTTATTATTAGCTAATCCTAAGAGTTCTTCAAATAAATAGAAGTCAGAAAATATGACCGAGAAATGTTGACGATACCATTCGCGGTTAGCTTCAGTAATCAAATTTTGATCTAGGATAATTTCGCCATTATCAGGAATATATAAACCAGTAATTAATTTAGCTAAAGATGATTTACCGCTACCATTGCCACCAACAATAAAAACTAATTCTTGAGGATACAGGGTAAGATTAATAGGACCAAGAATAAAACTACTATCTTCTTTATCTGTGTAATAAGTATGAGTAATATTTCTGAGTTGTAAACTGTGCCAATTTGTGAGAGAATTAGGAGGTGTAGTGGCAACTTCAGCCCGACTGGCTAAAGATAAACCTAAAGATTCGATTTTTTGTAAAGCAACGCTGGCTTTACTAATGAGGGGCAAATTATTGGAAATATTATCCATCGGCAACATTAAATAAGTAAATGTGAGAATATAACCGGATAAGGTTTCGGCATCAATAGCGAATAAATGCGGTAAAATAAAGAGGACAAAACCAATAGCAAAGAAAAATATTAATTTACCCCAACTGGTAGTTGTCGCAAATAAAGTTAAACCTTGAACATTGTGATTTCTAAATCTGCTGGCTGTGGCTTCTAGACGATTGCTGAGGAAAAATTGTCGGCGTTGATAGTGGAGTTTAAGTTCTTTGATTCCGGCTGTAATAGTGCTAAAGTTATTAAATAAGGCATCTTGATCTTCACGGGCTAAAGCTAATAATTTTTCTCCTCTATCTAATAACCATTTACAACTACCAATAGCTACTAACATTAAAAGCACAACCATGATAAATACTAACCAAGATAGCCAAGTTATATATAGTAAACATCCTAAAGCCATGGACATATCAATACATAAAAATGGAATGACATAGACAGCATTTGCTACGGCTTGGACATCTTCTGTTAAAGTGGCTAATAAGCGAGGATTTCCTAATTGTTCTAAATGACTTAATTCCGATGCTAATATTTGCCGACTTAACTGCATTCTTAATTGCAAAACGGCATTTTGAGATAAGCGAATTAACATGATTTGGGAAATCACGCCGGTAATTAAGGCCACGGTGACTAAACCGACGAAACCCCAGGCTATAGTTGTCAGAGGTGCAGCATTGCTTTTACTCGCAGCACTACTAATGAGGGCAATTAATCCCGCGCTACTACCACCACTGAAAAAACCTGTAATAATGGCTATTGCTACCATTGTCCAAGAAGAACGCAAAAGAAAGTAAATTAGATTCATTATGTCAATTGTCAGTTGTCAGTTGTCAGTTGTTTTACTCCCTGATTTCCTATTCCTGATGTTAATTTTTTGTTTATCAGCCGTTTTATTTTACACCTATGGGGTTTATACAGCGATAGCGAAGCGCTCCGTAGGAATCGCTTTTTTGCGGGACTCTCCTCCCATAAACCCCGATTTCCATCCCCCTGTCACTATCCTTAAACCCCTGTGTGGTGTTGATAAGGGGACTTACGCCAACCTAGCTTCATTTTGTCAACAAGATTATCCCCAATATCAAATTATTTTTAGTGTCCGCAGTTCCACAGACCCTAGTATAGAAGTAGTTGAGAAACTAATTCAACAATTTCCAGAAATAGATATTAGTTTAGTGGTGAAAGATCATATTATCGGTGCTAATTTGAAAATTAGTAACTTAGCTAATGCTGTTACCACCGCCAAACATGATATTTTCCTCATTTCTGACAGTGATATTCGTGTCAGTTCAGAATATTTGCAAACAGTTATTCAACCACTACAAGATCAAAAAGTCGGTGTTGTCACCTGTTTATACCGTTCTACAGCCGAAGGAATAGCCACGATTTTAGAAGCTATTTGTACAGCCACAGACTTTCAACCGGGTATTTTAGTTAGCAAACAATTAGAGGGAATAAAATTCGCTTTGGGTTCAACCATTGTCATGCGTAAAACCACATTAGCAAAAATTGGCGGTTTTGCCGCCGTAGCTGATTATTTAGCAGATGATTATCAACTCGGCTATTTACCAACCCAAGCAGGTGACAAAGTAGTATTATCTAACTACATCGTCGAACACGGATTAGGATATAGTAGTTTATTAGATTCTATCAATCGCCAAATTCGTTGGGCGCGTTGTATTCGTGTTTCTCGTCCCTGGGGTTATATCGGCTTAATATTTACTTTCGGCACAGTTTCTAGTTTACTATTATTAATAACTAGCAGTGGTTCTATTTTTTCTTGCTTGGTTTTCTCCATCACTTTGCTAATGCGATTAATTATGGCTTGGGTAATAGGAGTAAAACTTCTCAATGACGCAGTTACTAAAAAATTCTTTTGGCTGATTCCTGTTGCGGATATAGTGAGATTTATAATTTGGTGTTGTGGATTTTTTGGTAATACTATTGAATGGCGAGGGACAAAATTTAAACTAGTTAAAAATGGTAAATTGCAAATAATCAAAAGTTAGGAATCAAGAATTAGTAGAGATTTATACTCAAAACGGCTTGATTGTTTGATTCTAAACGTAGGGGTAAAGCAAGAGCTTCATAGGTGTCAACTTAACGTAAAACCTGTAGCCCGCCTGGGAATGAATTCCCAGTCTAATAGCAGAAGTTGTCTTTTGATGACTAAATAACCCGGAAATTTTTCACCTCATTCCCAGTCTCTGACTGGGAATGAATTCTAAAAGGCTCTGCCTTCAATAATATTAGAGGCAAAGCCTCATCAACTGCATTCCTAGTCAGAGACTAGGAACGAGATGTGGTAGGGATTTGAGATTAAGTTGACACCAATGAAGCTCTTGCTTTACCCCTACACATCTGGGTTCTTTGTCATTTGGCAATTTAAATCTCACCCGTGTTTAGTATAGCAATGCTCATTGGTGTCAACTTAACGTAAAACTGCTAATAGCAAAAGTTGTCTTTCGATGACTAAACACTAGTACACAACGGCATAAATAAACCAACTATTCTCAATCGTCCAAAAGCCTATACTGTCTTCGTTTTGACTTTTGACTTTCGCACTGCTTTACTAGTCCGTTTTAACGGACTTGAGCTATCAGACAGGGAATTCATTCCCTGGCGGGTGTGGAAGCCAATAGAAGACAAGCAGGGGGAGAAGAGAGGCAGGGGGAAGGGAAGAACAGAAGTTTTTTCCGATCATTACCCGTCAAAATAAATTTGACGAACTACTAAGTTTTTCATAATTTTGCAAAAGTCTAAGTAGGTTAGCATTGAAAATCGTCGTTATGGCAAGGCAAGAGGCACTCATGCAAAAGGCAAGAGTGAAGAGGGTTTGGGCTATTTTACTTTTCTTTACATAGATTGGTTTTATTGTGTTCACCTACTTATGTCCCAACCGTTTTGAGTATAGAAAACAGAAAAATGACTTTTTCCCTACGGTTTTAGAACGTTGGCGGGAAACTGCCCTTGCACGTTACCAGCGGGTATATAATGACAGACCACATAGAAAGCGTTGAATTTAGTCCCATTCATAGTTTTAGTGCCTCTTGCCGCACCACAACCTAACTGGGTGCTACTTTTCCACACAACCTGGGTAAAATGCCCGGTAGCAGAAGAGAAACCTGGACTATTATAGTTATAAGCTTTGACTTCATCGTACCATGACTGAACTGCTGTGTTAGCCAGGCTGTCTGAACTTATCGAAGGGGCTGTAGTGTAGTAAACATATAAGTTTTCTCCAGCATTATTGCGCTGATTAGCTGCACTGTGTTGAAGCAATCCATTGGCTGCTAAGTATTGCGCCCAGGTTTGAGCAGTGTTATTAGCAGAATTACTAATTGTCATATTGGGACTACGATGGATAGCTCGATAAACGTTATGTTTAGACAAAGCATTGCTTCTAAGAACATTCAAATCAATATTTGTTTGCGCTAAAGCAGGATTGCTGCCAATTGGCATTAAATTTGCCACCTGAGAGGGAATGATTCCTGTGAGTCCGAGGGTTAACGCTGTACCTGTTGTTAATGCAAAATATAAAAGAAGTTTATTCATGATTTTTATCCTTCCTATAACAAGAATGAATTTTGAACAAAGTCAGAGTATAGGGCGAATTGTGATTTAATCTTTACAGTCCCCGCTGCGGCTTTTGTTTGATTTACCTAATATGCAACTTAACAACATTACCGCTTATCTTTTAGTATCTCATGGGAGTCGTGATCCTCGTCCAGATATGGCTATGCAGCAATTAGCTAGGCTGTTAAGAGAGATATTACCCCCAGGGGAAAATTTCGTAGAAGTTGCTACCCTAGAGGCAAATATCCAACCTTTACATCTGCAAATTCAAGATTTTGCTCATCTTGTTCAGGCTTTTGGCTGTAAAAAGCTGCAAATTATTCCCCTATTTTTGTTACCGGGATTTCATGTGATGACTGATATTCCCGCAGAAATCGCCCTGGCAGAACAGGCTATCAGTGAAGGAATGATAATAGAATTGCGTCCTTATATTGGTAGTTATCCTGGTTTAGAAAAGTTTTTCGCGGGGATAATGACTACGATTAAAGCAGATGTATCCATTATTTTAGCTCATGGTAGCCGACGGGCTGGTTCTCATACCTCTGTCGAAAGTATAGCAGCTACTGTCGGCGCAGTTACAGCCTATTGGTCTGTCCCTCCCAGTTTAGAAGTCAGAGTACAAGAATTAATCGCTGCTGGTTATGGACGAATTGCGATTTTCCCCTATTTTTTATTTACAGGTGGGATAACTGATGCGATCGCTCTGGCAGTAGAAACGCTAAAATTACAATTTCCATCAGTCAGTTTTCAACTCGCACAACCATTAGGAACAAGTCGAGAATTTGCGAATTTAATCGAGAATTTCATCAAAGAAGAGGAAAAAGTTGTTGGGTAAAGTCTATTTAGTCGGTGCAGGTCCTGGAGATCCTGGACTCATGACTCTCAAAGGAAAAGGTTTATTAGCTTGTGCAGATGTGGTTATTTATGATGCTTTGGTGAGTCCAGAAGTGCTGGAAATGATTAACCCCCAAGCCGAACAAATCAACGCGGGTAAACGCATGGGTAGACATTCACTGTTACAGGAAGTCACCACCCAATTACTCATTGAAAAAGCAGAAAATCATGCCATAGTTGTCCGCCTCAAAGGTGGTGATCCTTTTATCTTTGGTCGTGGTGGGGAAGAAATGGCGGAATTAATAGCCGCAGGGATTTCCGTGGAAGTTGTGCCAGGGATTACATCAGGAATCGCCGCAGCGGCCTATGCTGGTATACCCTTAACCCATCGGCTTTATAGTTCTTCTGTCACCTTTGTAACTGGACATGAATCCGCTGGTAAGTATAAACCCCAGGTAAATTGGCAAGCCATAGCTCACGGTTCGGAAACTATAGTAATTTATATGGGTATTCATAATTTACCCTACATTATTGAACAATTTACCCTAGCTGGATTGAGTTTAGATACACCCATTGCCTTAATTCGCTGGGGAACTCGGACAGAACAGGAAGAATTAATTGGTGAGTTAGGAACAATTGTCAAACAAGTGGAAACAAAAGGATTTCTTGCCCCAGCAATAGCTGTAATTGGTGCAGTCGTTAAGATGCACGATATATTATCTGGTAAGGAAAGAAAGGAAACTAAATAATTATGAATTAGTTAAGTTTAACAACATTGAATGCCTCCTGAATACTACCTTAGAGGGTGTTTGAAAAGTCATGATTGTTGTATTAAATGTTTTAAGTAATTAGACAAAAATATTTACAGTCATTGCGAGCGAAGGGAAGCAATCGCAAGGGTTATGATTGCTTCATTTCACTTCGTTCCATATGGCTAACGCCACGCTGCGCTAACGCAATGACATTGTGTAATTAATTTTGTCTCACTACTTAAAGCAAAAGCTTAATGGTGTCAACTTAATCTCAAATCCCTACCACATCTCGTTCCTAGTCTCTGACTAGGAATGCAGTTAATGAGGCTCTGCCTCTAATATCATTGAAGTCAGAGCCTTCTAGAATTCATTCCCAGTCTCTGACTGGGAATGAGATAACTTGAGTTCTTTGCGGGATAGATGTTTTACGTTAAGTTGACACCAATGAAGCTCTTGCTTTACCCCTTAACGGGTGACAAGTTATGTATCACTTCTTTGTCAATTTGTCAATAGGAAATTTTTGCGATCGCTCAAATTAGATCATTTCTGAGCAAATTTATGGCTAAAATTTTTGTAAAGTTTTGTATTAGCCTGGGAAATTAATTTCTGAAACTACTGTCAATAAAGGGTTTGAGACTAACATCTTCTGAAAGATCCAAAATTGACAATAGTAAGCCAATTATGAAATTCTCTGAAATTATAGCAAATCGCTGAAAGTATAGCAACCTCGTTGATAAATAGAAAAGATTCTCAATTAATTATTAAGAAAATCTAAAGGCAAATTGCTAAAAGTTATAAATATCAAAAGTATTATTGATTTTCTATAATTTAAACTTATCATACAGCCATTATGAATAATATAAGTAGGTCAAAATTATAAAACCAAACTGTGTAAAGAAAAGTAAAATCTCCCAAAACCTCTTCCCTGTTCCCTTGTCATAACGACAATTTTTAACGCCAACCTACTTAGCAAAATTCAGAAATCATCAATAAACATTTAAAATTCAATATTAAGCGGATGTAGTATTTTGTCTTCCTAAAAGAGCCGCACCTATATATGGTATTTATTGCCTCGAATACTGTATAATCAAGAAAAACTTCACTAAAAACATATATATAATTATGAATACATTAGAAAAATTAGAACTGTTGGGTGAAAACTGTAGCGACAACACAGAATTAGATAGAATTATTGGACAACTTTTAAATTTAATTTTAACTCGTTATCGTCAAAAACTCGCTATCTATAACTTAGATATAGATAAATTTGAGAAAAAATATCAACTCACTTCTGAACAATTTTTAGAACAATTTAACTCAGGAAATTTAGGAGATGAAATGGATTTTTTTGAATGGTTCGGCTTATGCGAACTACGCAAAGATATTTTACAAAAAATCCATAAAAGACAAATTTCTGAACATATCAAATCTCAATTAAGTTAGTGCGATAGCGAACCGCGACCTACTAATCGGATCAAAATCATCAAAAATATTAACCTTTCCTTGCCAAAAACCCCCAATTCTCGCTCTAATGAAATGCAATGGAGGGCGCAGACCCTGCGCCCCTACGGGTTTGGCGATAAAAAACCGTACCTCATAAACCTGAGTTCGATGTAAATAAAAAGTCTAAAAGTACGTAACAGCAACAGTTCTGTCAATAAGTATTGGTTATTGAGAATTAAAGCCCACGCCAAAAAGTTCTCAAAAAATTAATTTTTTGAAATGTATTTACTATTAGGTAATATTGATATTTAATTGGTAATTAAGCTAATAAAACTGGTAAGGTTTCAATTTCATTTTCATCAAATCTTAAAGAAGGTTTTTTAGGTTGCCAAGTATAAGCTATTATTGCAGCAACAACATTAACCATGAAATTAGTAACACTTCGATGTCGAGAATGAGCAAGTTGTGAAATATTTTTGAGTTGGTCATTAACAGTTTCAATTAAAGAGCGTTTTCGGAGCATTAATTTCTCCTCCAGGGACAAGAGCTTATTCCGCATATTTTTCTTGAAAGGAGTGATTAATTTGAGTCCATTAGACCAAAGTTCAAGCCAGAGTTTTTGAGAAATATATCCTTTGTCTCCAAATATTTTCCCAAATAAGTTCTTAGTCAAAGTGGGAACAGGTTTTCGGTCATCTGTATTTCCAGGAGTAATTTGAAACGCAAGTAACTCTCCTTGATCATTAATAATCAAATGAAGTTTAAACCCAAAATACCAACAAATAGAACTTTTCCCCCAGCCAGCTAAATCTTTAAAGACCTTATTTGTCTTGGCTCTTTTAGAATGACAAATGGGAATAGAGGTACTATCAATAAAACTTATACCTGTATTGAGTCCTTTTCGTGTATTCAGATAATACATCAAGGGAATTAAAGCATTTGGCATTAATTCAACAAATCTTTGATAACTCACTAAATTGGGAAATTCACCTTGGCAATATTTGAAGATATGTTTCAGGTAATAATCTTTAAAATTGCGGTAACTAGAGCGATGAAAATACACAATTATTGTCATAATTTCACTTAGACATAATCGGCTGGGTCTAATTCTTTTTTTTATTTGGGATGGGATAAGTTGAGCTTGAAACATTGGCTCAAAATAGGTACAAAAATCATCAATTTCACAGAAAATAGTTTCTAATTCCATGAGTTATAATCATTAATTTTCTTTAATTAAACCTCTTCTATTGTCCCTAATCTGAGGTACTTTGAGTTTGTATTCAAATAGTATTCGTAATATAAATTTAGATTTTGTTATGAAAATTTACTTAAATCTAGGCTGGTTTCCTATTAATTCTCAATAATTAAGGCTTATTGAGAATATAGGCTCTTTCCAGAAAAGCCTCTAACCCTTTTGAATACTCATTTTTAGCTGGTTTTCTTACATCGAACTCAGGTTCATAACATCAGGAAGTGCTGTATAGCACCAGACAGGGTAGTTAGGACGTTCCGGCGGCTATAAACCTCATCCATTTTGAAACCTGAAGTAATGCGAGCATCTTGCTCGCTACTTAACAGCAGGGAGCAAGATGCTCCCACTACTTTCAATAACTATGGTTTTCATCTTAGACGGGGTTTAGCTATAATTATTACCAGAAATAGCGATTTTTTCACCAAATACCGTAATGTCATTGTCATTGCAATATGCTATACTCAACACGCCTTAATAATTTGATTTTGTGGGTAGGGGTAAAGCAAAAGCTTAATGGTGTCAACTTAACGCAAAATCTTCATCCCGCAAGGAACTCAAGTTCCTTGCTAATAGCGAAAGTCATCTTTTAGATGACTAAATACTAGGAAAATTCATTAGTCCGTTTTAACGGACTTGAGCTATGAGACAGGGAATTTATTCCCTGGCGGGTGTGGAAGCCAAACAAATAAGCCATCTGTAACCCAAGTTGACACCAATGAGTAGTGCTAAACCCCTACCATATATCGAAGTTAAAGTGATTCATATTGACTTCATATCACTAAAATTAATAACGTTGAAAGGTTACTAATCACTTATTTGTCAATTTGTCAATAGTAAATTTTTACTATCGCTCAAATTAGATCATTTCTGAGCAAATTTATGGCTAAAATTTTTGTAAAGTTTTGTATTAGCCTGGGAAATTAATTTCTGAAACTACTGTCAATAAAGGGTTTGAGACTAACATCTTCTGAAAGATCCAAAATTGACAATAGTAAGCCAATTATGAAATTCTCTGAAATTATAGCAAATCGCTGAAAGTATAGCAACCTCGTTGATAAATAGAAAAGATTCTCAATTAATTATTAAGAAAATCTAAAGGCAAATTGCTAAAAGTTATAAATATCAAAAGTATTATTGATTTTCTATAATTTAAGCTTATCACAACATATCTAATAAATAGCATCTAGGATAAAACTAAGAGCATATTATTAGATTATGATTGTGCGATCGCAAAGTGCTGCTGCAAGCAGTTCGCTCTTTTGGCACACAAACCCTAAATCTAGCCAGATTACCAGCTTGGACAAGTGAAGATGGTATCATATATTCTCGTGTTGCTGGATTACGCGCGAGGAAATAAGTGAAAGTTTTAGTTATCGGGAATGGGGGACGGGAACACGCTCTAGCGTGGAAATTGCTGCAATCTGATCAAATCGAGCAAGTGGTCTGTGTACCAGGTAATGGTGGTACTGCAACTATGCCCGGTTGTAAAAACTTGCCCTTAGCAGTGGATGATTTTGCTGGTATTAGCGAATATGCGGTAAATAATGATATTCCTCTAGTAATTGTTGGACCAGAAGTACCTTTAGCTCAGGGAATTACTGATTATTTGCAAAATCAAGGCTTAATGGTATTTGGTCCAAATAAGGAAGGGGCGCAAATAGAAGCAAGTAAAGCCTGGGCTAAAGCCTTAATGGCAGAAGCCGGAGTTCCCACAGCTAAATCTGCGGTATTTACAGAAGCAGTCCCAGCAAAAGCTTACATTCAATCCGCAGGTGCGCCCATTGTGATTAAAGCCGATGGTTTAGCGGCTGGAAAGGGGGTAACAGTTGCCGAAACTATTGCCCAAGCTGAAGCAGCAATTGAGGCAATTTTTCAAGGACAATTTGGATCTGCTGGTAGTTCCGTTGTCATTGAAGAATGTTTAGTCGGGCAAGAAGTATCTATTTTAGCTCTCACCGATGGTTTAACCATTCGTCCATTATTACCTGCTCAAGATCATAAGCGTGTTGGTGAAGGTGATACAGGAGACAATACCGGGGGCATGGGTGCTTATGCTCCCGCCCCAATAGCCACACCGCAGTTAATGGCACGGGTACAAACAGAAGTATTAGAAAGAACTATTCACGCCTTACAGGCTAGGGGCATTGACTACCGAGGCATTTTGTATGCGGGGTTAATGATTTCACCAGATGGGGATTTTCGGGTTTTAGAATTTAACTGTCGCTTTGGTGATCCAGAAACCCAAGTGATTTTACCAATGCTAGAAACACCTTTGGAAGATTTAATTTTGGCTTGTATAGAACAGCGGTTAGGAAATATGCCGCCGATTGCTTGGAAACAAGGGGCAGCGGCGACGGTGGTGGCTGCTTCTGGTGGTTATCCGGGAGAGTATATTAAGGGTAAGGTAATTACTGGTTTTGCCGCAGCCCAGACCGTAGGGGCGACGGTTTTTCACGCGGGGACAAGGTTAAATGCCGTCCAGGAAGTTGTGACAGATGGCGGTAGGGTGTTAAATGTCACTGGTTTGGGTGAGGATTTTCAAGCAGCTTTAGCTCAAGCCTATGCAGGTATAAAGAGCATTCAATTTGATGAAATGTATTATCGCCGAGATATTGGTTATCGGGTTTTAGGCTGATTTTTGGGTACTTGAATTAGATTTTTTGCTCTCGCAGAGGCGCAGAGGCGCAGAGGAATCTTAAATAAATCCTCCCCCCCTGCCCCCCTGCTATATTTTCTTGTATCGCAGCCCTCCCCGCAAATTGCTAAAAGTTTGTATGCTGAATCTATATGGTTGTTTATAGTTCTTAATTAAAACTGGTGCAAGAAGATTTTCGTTTAATTATTGATTTAGTTTTGGTGTTTGCTGTTGCAGCTTGCGGTGGACTATTAGCTGCGCTGTTAAAACAACCTGTTTTGCTGGGATATATCATTGGTGGGATGGTTGTTGGTCCTTCTGGACTGCGACTGATTAAGGAACTTATCCAAGTGGAAACCTTGGCTCAGTTTGGGGTGGCGTTTTTGTTGTTTGCTTTGGGTGTGGAGTTTTCCTTAACGGAACTTAGGAAAGTTAAAGCGATCGCTCTCGGAGGTGGTACTTTACAAATTATCCTCACTATTCTCATCACTGTTTTGGTCTGCGGTGTCACTGGCGCTTGGGGAACTTTACCCGCTAAAGGTGTATTTTTGGGTTCGATTTTGTCTCTGTCTTCCACTGCGGTGGTTCTCAAGTGCTTAATGGAACGCAATGAGACGGAAACACCTCACGGTCAGGTGATGCTGGGGATGTTGGTTGTCCAGGATTTAGCACTGGGACTAATGTTAGCTGTCTTACCAGCCCTCCATGCACCAGGAGAGGTGATTGGCATTGCTGTGCTGATGGCATTGCTAAAGATTGGTTTATTTGCCGCTGGTGCGGTTGTAGCGGGGATTTGGTTAATTCCTCCCTTACTCAGATTATTAGCCAGAACGGAAAGTAAGGAGTTATTTTTATTAGGTATTGTCACCATCTGTTTAGGAATTGCCATATTCACAGAATACTTGGGGTTATCTATTGAAATGGGGGCATTTGTCGCTGGATTGATGATTTCTGAGGTGGAATATGCTGATGAAACTTTGACTATTGTTGAACCATTGCGGGATATATTTGCTAGTTTATTTTTTGCTGCCATTGGGATGTTGATTGATCCGGTATTTTTGTGGCAAAATCTAGAATTGATTCTCGGATTGGTGGCTTTGGTTTTTGTGGGTAAGTTTTTAATTATTACTCCTTTAGTAAGCCTGTTTCGCTATCCTTTAAAAACATCTTTAATTGTGGGGTTGGGATTAGCACAAATTGGGGAATTTTCTTTTGTTCTGGCTAGTGAAGGTCAAGCTTTAGGTTTGGTGTCTCGGCGGATATATTTACTAATTTTAGGAACTACTGCCGTTACTTTAATGTTGACCCCTTTTGTCTTGCGATTAGTGCCATTTTTATTTGATTTTGCTGAATCTATGCCTTGGCTAAAACCATATTTGGTGGATGACCAAGCTCGTGATTTTTCGGAAGATTTGCCACAGAAAAATCATATCGTAGTTTGTGGTTATGGACGACTGGGTAAAAATTTGGTAAAGTTGTTACAGCAATATCAATTATCTGTGGTGGTAATTGACCAATCAGAAAGTCGGATTCAACAGTTAAGGGAAGCAGGAATTGCCTATGTTTATGGTAATGCGGTGAGTCTTCATGTCTTAGAAACCGCTGGTGTCAGTCATGCTCAAGGAATGGCGATCGCTCTCCCAGATCCTGCTAGTATTCGACTATGCTTAAAAAGATCTTTGGAAGTATGTCCAGAATTAGATACAGTTGTCCGTGCTACCCAAGATAAAAATATTGAGCTTCTTTATCAATTGGGGGCAAAGGAAGTTGTCCAACCAGAATTTGAAGCTAGTTTGGAAATGGTAAATCATCTCTTAATTACTGTGGGTTTGTTACCAGAAGTGGTACAAGAGAAAATGCAACAAATTCGCCAAGATCATTATTTGGATTTACGCCCTGAAAGTTCTGCTGCTGAAGTTTCTCAATATTTACAAAAAGTCACCCGTGATCTAAATCGTCGTTGGTATGACTTACCAGCAGATTCACCTTTAATTGGCATGACTTTAGAAGAAGTGAATATGCGTTATTTAACTGGGGTGAGTTTAATGGCTATTTGTCGGGTTGATGGAGAAGAAATTGATTATCCCAATAGTCAAACTACACTCCTTCTAGGCGATCGCCTATTAGTGGTAGGATCAGCAGAAGAATTAACAGCTTTAATCCAATTTGCTGAAGGTAAAATCACCATTAAGTAGCAATACTTGTCGGTTAAGGGAACACCAAAAAATAAATTACCCAATTTTGTGGGATGGGCATCCTGCCTGTCCTTGATCATTAGCAGGCTTTTCGTCCCGCACCACAAGAAATTTTTGGGTATTTTTTTAATTGGAAGTCCCAAGGAAATGTAGGTTGGGTTGAGCGATAGCGAAACCCAACAAAATCCATGATAATATTGGGTTATGGCTGATGCTTCCGGCTCCCGCAGGGATACGCCACACTAAGGCTAAAGCCCCCCGTCAGGAATACATTTACGTTCCACAACCCAACCTACCATATAAGGGCTAGGCAGAGGAATGGAGGTTAGGTTTCTGGAGATGATCGGTTGCATCTAATACTTTTCAAACAACCTCTAAAATTCAGGGTTTTGATAGGCGAGATAAACAGCTTCTAAAAATACATCTGAAGCAATATTTCCTGGCAGAATTTCTAAATTAATAATAGATTGAACCTGTTGGGTGAGTTTTAAAGAAAGTGCTGTCCGGGCTTTTGTGGACATTCCACCGCGTCGGCGTAAATATTCTCGAATAATGGCAAAATCATCTGGTAATAAAAGTGATAAATCGGCTATTTCTCGTAATTGAATATGGAAAGATTTAGCTGTTTCAGAAATAGCTAAATTTGATGATTTCACAACTGTTTCTGCCTGAATTACAATTGTCCCAGCAGCTAAATCACCAAGACGCTTTTCTCGATTACTAAAAGTAATTAAAAAAGCACCAATAAATAAGGATTCATCAAGAGGACGGAGTAAGGCTCGTAATGCTGATTGTTGTAAACCCACAGGTCTACCATCATCGCGCACAACACGAATTTTAGCAATCCTTTTACCGGGTGTTTGTCCGTGCCAAAGAGTTTCAAAAAGGACGAAATAACCTGTGTAAATAAAGAAAAAACTTAATAGAGATATGGCTATCAACCACAAACCAAAATTAGAGCCAAAAATACTAACTCCCAAATCAGTAATTTGCTGAAAAATAAACGACCATATTAACGCCAATATTACTAAAGTAAAAGCTAAAATTAGGTAGTCAATCATTAGTGCTAAAGCCCGACTACCAATTCCAGCCAGGGTAAATTCTATTTCTACACTTTCAGGTGTAGTGAATTTAATGCGATTAAAAAGGTGCATTATATTATATTTGAATTTAATTAAATATCGTGATCACGTAATTGTAAACCCAACCCTTCTCGCCGACTTCTAAGGTCATAATAAATAACGGCTTTAACTGTTTGCCAAAAAGGTGTAATTAATGCTAAACCAGCAAAAGTCAGCCCAAGAATTAACAGGGAAAAAATCATTGAAAAACCAGCATTTCCCTCTTTTAGTAAAGGTGTGAAAATCAACTGAACAATACTAGTGATGATTTGAATAATAAGTTGGATGGGAATGGTTATTAAACTACCAATTAGGGAGATTAACACTATTCTGCCGATATTTCCTTTGGTTAATTCCCAGCTACGATTAATCGTTGAACTACCGTTAACATCATCCTCAATAGCTAGGGAAACATCTACTAAATAAAATCTAGTTCCTATCCATACAATTCCTGTAAAAATGATTATTATTTCTACCAAAGTTATTAAAATGATAATAGCTATATTAGCTGGATTTGCATCCTGTAATCCTCCTAGTAATTCTGTTGATATACCTATTAGTAAACCACCAATAAGTATAGATCCAAATGTAATTCCTAGAGTAATGACGAGCATGAGGATAATGTTGACAAAAAATTCCCATAAGCGGGAATTGACAAACCGCTCACCGGATGAGACGCTTTCTGGTTGGTTAACTAATTCGCCAAAAGCTAATCGAGAAATCAGGGCTGAAAGGGCATAAAATTTCACCCAACCGTAAATAGGAACTAGTAACCAAGCATAAGCTTTAAGGGCTATGAGAAAATATTTTTTGAGATGGGAACGGTATAATCGTATTCCCGCACTGACAACACTACCTAAACTCAATGGTTGTATGGAGCTAGAAGAACCAAAATTTCCAGACATGGTGTTAATTTTTTCCTAAGATACGGTGCTTACTTTGAAGTTATTTTAAGCTAATCTGTACTAAGTATTTAGAAATTTTATGAATATTCAACGTTGGATAGGAAGACGCGAGGCTAATTGGCAGCGTTTAGATGCTTTGTTGAAGAAGGTAGAACAAAAACGCTTAAAGTCCCTGCGTTCGGCAGAAATTAGGGAACTGGCGAGTTTATATCGTTCTGTAGCAGCGGATTTAGCTAGGGCGCGGACTCAGCAAGTTGGTAAAACTTTAATTCAAAGTTTACAATCATTGACAACTCGCGCCTATACACAGATATACCAGGGTTCGCGGCGACAGGAATGGCAAGCAGCGAAAGAATTTTACCTGTGGGGATTTCCTCAAGTGGTGCAGCAAACGTTGCTATACATTGCCATAGCCACCGCTATGTTCATTTTAGGAGGCTTAATTGCTTGGTGGTATGCTTGGCAAGATCCGAGTTTTATGTCTTTGGTAGTACCGGAAAGGTTGATTTCTCTGGTGCGAGATAAGGGTGAATTATGGATGGGTTCGATTGTGGGGATTGAACCATTAGCTTCTAGTAATATTATGATGAATAATATTTCTGTGTCTTTTGGGGCTGTAGCTGGGGGAATTACGGCGGGTTTATATACGATTTATTTATTAGTATTCAATGGTTTGTTAATGGGCGCTATTGGTGCTTTAGTTGCTCAAAATAATCTGGCTTACCCGTTTTGGGCGTTTGTATTTCCTCATGGTGCTTTGGAATTACCTGCGATATTTTTTGCAGGAGGTTCAGGTTTGTTGCTGGCAAGGGCAATTTTATTTCCTGGTAAATATCGTCGTCTGGATGCTTTGAAGTTTTATGGTTCTTTGGCTGTACAATTGGTTTTTGGGATTGTGCCGATGTTGATTGTTGCTGGTTTAATTGAGGGTTTTTTCTCTCCTAATCCGATGATTCCAGATCCAATTAAATATTTGTTTGGGATGGGTTTGTTTGTGGTTTTGGTGCGGTATTGTAGTCGGAAGAAGAAAATATGAATGTCTCACGCAAAGGCGCGAAGGAAGAAATTGTATTGTTTTACCAATGACTCCTGGGCGCAGGCCCTGCGCCCCTACCTCCATTAATTCCCGCAATATTTCACAGTTGATTTCTGGCTTTAAGTTGTAAATATTTATCAACTAATTGTTCGGAAATTTGATTTGCTGGTGCGTCAAGAACTAATACTCCTTTTTGTTTTAATTGGGCAAATGCTAGTTGTCTTTGTGCTAATAAATCTAAAGCAACTGCGCGAATATAGGATTGTGTGGCATCTTCAGTAAATGTATGTGCTAAATTATCAACTTGAGGATCTCGCAGGGTGACGCAAAATGGTAAATAACGGGGTGCGAGTCTGGTGAGGGCTAGGAGAAGTTCGGAGGAAGCGGTGATATCAACTAAGTCGGTAATGATGACTATTAAAGCCCTGCGGGTTTGTTGTTTGACGACGTGGGTAACTGCACCTAAATAATCAGATTCTATTAATTCTGGTTGAATGGGGGTGAGTTTATCAATGAGTTGATTGAGGTGATGTTGTCCTCGTTCCGGGGGTATCCACGTATGTATTTTGTTGTCAAATACACCAACACCAACGCGATCGCCTCTGTGCAATCCTGCTAATGCTAGGGACAATGTGGTGTTTAAACCCCAATCAAATCGTTGCAAACCTTGGACTTTGGCTGTCATCAATCTGCCACGATCTAGTAATATCAATAATGTTTGTTCTTGTTCTGGTTCTAAAACTCTAACGAGGGGTCCTGTATTACCGTAGGCACGTCTAGCAGTGGCTTTCCAATCAATAAAGCGTAAATCGTCACCGCTGCGGTAGTTTCGCAATTCTGCAAATTCTGTGCCTATACCCATTTGCCGAGTTTTGCGGATAGAACCTGATGATTGTAATGTCAGACGAATAGAGAGCGATCGCAATCCCACTAAATCAGGATATACTTTTACCTGTGTACTGTGGGGAATTTGCCAATCATGCCACACTAACCCCCACATTCCCAACTGTCGGACTTGGATATTTCCCCAAGAAAACTCTCCTCGTTGATTTGGGTAAACTGTGTAAGTTAATTCCTGGCTTTGATTAGCATTAATATTAGCTGTAACTGTGGTTGTAGAAACAGTAAATTCTTGTGGGTAATAATCGTGGATTTCAATAACTGCATCAATTTTCCCAGCTTTTACTTTTAAAATAACTGAATTATCTCTACCAATAGATAAACGTGATGGTAATTCGCGGGTAATTTCTACGCGGGTTGCTTTCATTCTCCAACCATCAATTACCATGAAGGTGAAAACCGTAAGATCAAATAAACAAGTTATGATTATGGTTTGATAAATTCCCAGAATCATAGATAAAATTGGGGAGATAAATATTCCCACAATTAATAAAAAATAAACTTTTTTGGATGGAATCATATTATCAAGGATGAATTTATGAATACTGACTTATGCGGTCAATTTTGTGACTAATTGCAACTAGACTATTAGGGAAATTTCAAAATGTTCCCTTAAATGCTGCATAACTCAGAGCCATAATAATTGGCAGAATAATAGAGATAGAAATAATCAGTCCGGTTTTGCCAAAATGAATTTTTTGCCCATCTGATTTCAAGAAGATAATTACAGATGCAGTTGCCATTAAAAGCCAAATTATTGCAAAGAGAATAAAGATAATAAATGCTGAATCATTCATGGTTTTTATTAACTATCCTTGTCTCTTTAGAGACTTCCAAATAAAAAAATGTCCCAAAACTGATGCAACAATTCTCTCTCTGTGTACTCTGTGCCTCTGTGGTTCGTTTCTTGGGATAATTTATTTCTTGGAAGTCTCTTAGGGAACGTAATTCTTGTGATGAGAGTCGTTTTCAACATGAGATTATCAATGAATTAAGTAGGTGAACACAATAAAACCAAACTGTGTAAAGAAATGTAAAATCGCCTAAACCCTCTTCACTCTTGCCTCTTGCCTTTTGCCTTGCCATAACGACAATTTTCAACGCCAACCTACTTATCTAGGAACTGGAACTTGATTAATTACTGCTGCAACTACTGCATCAATTTGTAAACCATCTAGCATTGCTTCCGGTTTCAATAATAAACGATGACGCAATAAGGGTGAAGCCACTGATTTTACATCATCTGGAGTGACAAAATTCCTTCCCGATAACCAAGCTGCGGCTTGAGAAGTTTGCAACCAAGCACCCGCAGCGCGAGGAGATGCACCTAAAGCTAAATCAGGATATTGACGGGATTTTCTCACAATTTCTAATAAATAATCAACTATTGTTTCTGATACTTGAACTTGTTTTACAGCTTGTCTAGCTTGCAAAATATCAATTACTGTAGTGACAGGTTTTAAGTTAGCAATATCTGTACGTTTTGCAGTAAACCCAGACTGACGATTTAATAACATTTGTTTTTCGGCTGATTGTTCTGGATAATCTACAATTAACTTAAACAAAAACCGATCTAATTGTGCTTCTGGTAAAGGATAAGTTCCTTCAAATTCTAAAGGGTTTTGGGTAGCAATTACCCAAAATAAATCAGGTAATGGTAAACTTTCACCGTCGAGGGTAACTTGCATTTCTTCCATTGCTTCCAAAAGTGCAGCTTGGGTTTTTGGAGGAGTGCGGTTAATTTCATCGGCTAAAAGTATTTCTGTAAAAACGGGACCTTTTTTTAATGTGAAATCGCGGGTATTTAAGTCAAAAATATTTGTCCCTGTAATATCTGACGGGAGAACATCTGGAGTTAGTTGAATACGACGAAAATCAGATTGGATTAATTGTGCCAATACTTTAACTAACAATGTTTTTCCTGTGCCAGGAACTCCTTCTAAAATAATATGTCCACCTGCTAATAAAGCAATTAATGTCTGTTTAATCAAAGCGGGTTGTCCAACAACTATTTGATTAATTGCTTTTCCCAGGTTAATTAAAATCGAATTATTAGTTTCACTCATATTTATCAATCACTCACAAAAAAAAGGAATAAAAAAAGATTTCGAGAAATATCATATTCATCAAAAGACCTATACCAAATTTATCTAAAGCTGCACAGAATCATAATCATCCGTATTTATCTGCGTTTATTTGCGTTCATCTGCGTTTAATTATTTTCGCAAATTACGCCATTTCTCTAACCAGCTTATCAGTTCTCGTTCACTTATTCGGCGTTTTTGTGATTGTAGTTGTAATACTGCATTAAGTTTTTCTGTATTATTCCCTGTTTGTTCTTCCCAGATTTTTAGTAAAACCTGATTGTCTACAGGAATTTGACTCAAACCCAAAGCTTTTTGCAGTTGTATTTGTTCTTCTTTCCCCAACATTTCCACGACAAAATCGGTAGATTCTGCTTTGTGGAGAACTCCCGCTAAAGCTTGAATATAAGCCTGACTATTATTTATGACGGGTGTTTCTAAGTTTACTGGGTTACCAAAGCGGCGATTTTCTGCCCAAATTAATGCCAATAATAGGACAATTAGCTGGATAAAGGCTGGTAATAGGGGAGTTTTGGCGAAGTAATTGAATATACTATCTTCTCCTACTTTTTTCTGAATATCTTTGTCTTTATAGCCATGTATATATTCGTCTACAAATACTTTTTGACTATTTTTAGTGACTAAATCTGCTAATAATTTAAAATTACTGTCATTCTCTTGATAGGCATTAGCAGCTAAATATGGTGTTGTTACTAAAATTACTTTGCCTTTACCGGATTTTTTCTGCCAAATTATTGCTCCAAATTCGTCTCCTAATATGACTTGTTCTGCTTTTGAAGTATGATATCGGCGACGGGTATCAATCTTGATGTTTCCGAAGGGTGATTGCTGCTGTGTACTAAATACTGCTGCTGTTACTGGTTGTTTAATTCCTAAAATTACGAGGTTATTCCCTTTTTTTACCCATTCTTCTGGTTCTGAATATATTTCTATTTCTTGAAGGGCGCTATTAACTTGTAATAAAGTAATAGGGTTTTTTGTTGTTGGTAAATCACTAAATGGTTTTTGCCAACGTTGAATACTGATATTTTGATCTTGCATAAAGGCATACCACGCACCATAGCCATCAGGGCCGCGATTATAAGTAGAACCACTAGTTATTTGGGTGTTGGGGGCTGCTATAGTGGTAAGTAAAATAATCACGGCTAAGACTATCGCACCTAACCAAGCAACGCGCTGATTGCGTTTCATGATTTATCTGAATTAGGAATTTCCAAGAAAAAAATTATCCCAATAAATGAACAAAAGAACCACAGAGGCACAGAGAACACAGAGAGAGAAGAAATAGAGAGAGTTTTTGCGTTAGTTTTGGGACATATTTTTATTTGGAAGTCCCTTAAAAGAAACTTTTACTCCTGACTCCTGACTAATGATTCCTGGATTTTTCTATAAGCTTGCCAACACTGTTGATAATTTTCTGCTAAAATCTCATGCTGACTAAAGCACAGTTGTTCATGGGTGGTGATTAATGTTTGATATGGTTGGAGGAGGGTGACGGAGGATTTGAGTAATTGCAAATATTCTCCGTCCGTGCGGCTGGGTTGTTGGCGAGCGATCGCTTGTTCATGTAATTGTTGTAACATTGCTAAATAAATACAACGACAGGCTTCTCTATAATTATACTGCCGTTGAAATTCCTGAGCTTGGCTTAATAACAGGGTAATGGATGTTTCTCTGGAATTAGCTTTGGTTTTAGAACCCCTAGCATTACTCACCGCCTTCAGCCAAGTATAGATATAAGGATTAAATTCCTGCCATAAGCGCCAACCTACCCATAGCAAGAATAAACCCAATCCTGACCAAAATAGGATTGTTAGTAATTCATTTAACCAAGGACTGATTGACCAGCCAGGAGGCAACTCTGGTAAGGTGGTTTCAAATCTGGAAAATTGGTATTCTACCCATTCTCCTACCTGCTGTTGGAATAAGGAAAACTGCCACACCCAATTTGTTTGTTCAAAAGCATCTGTAGTCATAAAACAGAATGGCTTAACCTATTATTTATTTACATCATTACTGATTTTGCTAATGTTATAGCGGTATGTACTTGAATGAAGTCCAAAAATTAAGTCAAAAGCCTTACAGCACTCCTCCTGACTGGGCGCAGTCCCTGCACCCCTACCTCCTCCAATAGCATGACTATTTACTTTTATAAGGTTTCCCAGCCATACGGGTGTTTTTCTAATTTTTCTCCTCACGGGATTGATGTCGAAGGTACTTATTGGCCAACTGTTGAGCATTATTATCAAGGACAAAAGTTTGTTGGTAGTCCAGATGCCCCGATTATACCTTTAATCCACGCTGCTCCTACCCCTGAAGAAGCTGCTGCTTTAGGACGTTGTCCCTCTCGTTGTCTCCGTCCAGATTGGGAATTGGTGAAAACTCAGGTGATGCGAAGGGCAGTATTCAAGAAATTTATCACTCATCCTGATATTAGGGAAATATTATTAATCACAGGTGATGAAATGCTCATAGAAAATTCGCCTACAGACTGTTTCTGGGGCTGTGGTGCAAATCATACAGGAGAAAATCACCTCGGTAAAATCCTCATGAGTGTACGGGCAGAAATACGGTTACAGTTATTAGAAATATGAAAAATTTTATACTGCTTGTCTATTAAAATACTGTTTAGCTTAAACAGTAGAAGCCTCTCACCTACCCGATAGGAAGGCGATGAGGAATGAACACTTTCTTGATTTTTTTTCAAATATTTGATATAATTTTCAAGGGTAGGTGTAACTCAATTAAATGCTGAAAAGCAGCCTATCAAAAAAGTTAAAAATTATCTCAAAAAGTCCCTAGGGCATAGGGCTTTAAAGCTCGGTTAATGTCTTCATAGAGGAGTCGCCGAGAAGCCCACACTCAC
Organism: Anabaena sp. 54; assembly: GCF_017355725.1. Lineage (NCBI taxonomy): Bacteria > Bacillati > Cyanobacteriota > Cyanophyceae > Nostocales > Nostocaceae > Anabaena > Anabaena sp. 54. Next base: position 47,381 of record NZ_JAAVWA010000007.1, on the reverse strand, counting down.
CTGAAAGGGAGTGTGTGGAGTATGTCACGAGAAAAGCAAAAGGCACTGGTCTTTTACAATCAAGCTTTACCTTTAATGCGGGCTGTGGGCGATCCCTATGGAGAAGTTACCATTCTTGATAATATTCGTGCATTAGGAGGGTTTTAAGGTATTTTAGGGTGCATGAGGGTGAAATCTGTTTTGTTTCAAAACTTAAAAAATCCTGAGTAATTACTCAATTGCATCAAAATAAAATTACTGCTAAAAGTAGCGTGTAATTCCCAAAAATATAGGTTTTCATCAAACTTATGTTTTTTATTTAGTAACTCCCGGTTCGCCCATTTTTTAGGGAGTTAGGAAAAATGTGCAGATAAAAGTATAATCAGAGACAGGTTATACAAAATAAGCTAAGTAAGTATATGTTCGACGTTATGGCAACTGAATCCATAATTACAAACGAACGAGTAGATGACATACCCGTACTACTCACACAGATAGAACGGATGGGTGTACAAAAGCTAATAGATAAAAACTTCCCCACCCATGGAAATTGGCGAGGACAAAGCTTGGGGAATGTAGCAGTGATCTGGTTAACACATATCTTATCGCAAGCAGACCACCGTTTAAATCAAGTTCAAGCCTGGGCTGGTAAACGGTTAGAAACATTGAAAAAATTGATTGGTGAAAGCTTAAACGAACTTGACCTAACCGATGACCGATTAGAAGCAGTATTGCGTTACCTTAACTGTGACGAGAACTGGTATGCGTTTGAGGAAGAACTGGGAAGTAATTTGTTGCAAGTGTATGATATCAAACCAGAACGGGTAAGACTGGATAGTACAACAGCTTCAAGTTATTGCGGGGTGAATACTGAAGGGCTATTTCAATGGGGTCATAGCAAAGACCATCGTCCAGATTTGGCACAAGTCAAAATCATGCTATCAACATTAGACCCATTAGGAATGCCAATAGCAACAGAAATATTATCGGGAGAAAAAGCAGATGACCCTTTATATATCCCCGCAATTGAGAGAGTCCGTTCGACGCTAAAACAGCCAGGATTACTGTATATTGGGGACTGTAAAATGGCATCAATGGGGACAAGAATCCATATTGTATCAGGGGGAGATTTTTATCTATGTCCTTTAAATGCCAAGCAAACACCGACAGAAAAATTAAGAGAATATCTGCAACCAGTTTGGGATGAAAAACAAGAATTGACAACTATCAATTATGATTATGCAGATGGAAAAACGAGAGAGATTGCTGAAGGATTTGAACTAAAATTGCTCCAAAAAGAAAAGATTAACGAGCAAGAAATATCTTGGGAAGAGCGACAATTAGTAGTCCGTTCTTATGCCATTGCCCAGACAGAGGAAAAATATCTACGTGAACGCATACAGAAAACCGTTCATGCTCTTGAACAACTAAAAATCCCCAAACGCGGCAAGAAAAAGCTGACATCATTTCCAGAGTGGGAGTTATCTGTAGCTGAGATTCTCAAGCGTTATCGGACTGGGGGATTATTTGAAATTGATATTCAAACTCAGCGAGTTGAAAAAGTTAAAAGACAATATGGCGAACGTCAATCTCAAATAATAGAAGAAGTTTCCTTTAATTTAGATTTTAAAATTAATGAAGACGCGGTAAAACAACAAGTTCAACTGTTAGGCTGGCGAGTTTATGTCACTAATGAAACTGAAGCTAACCTGAGTTTGAAACAAGCAGTTCGTGCTTATAGAGATGAGTATTTGACAGAACGAGGATTTGCTCGACTTAAAGGCTTTCCTCTTTCTTTAACTCCAATTTATTTACAACGTGAAGACCATATTACTGGTTTGATCCGACTACTTTCAATTGGTTTGCGAGTTTTGACTCTTTTAGAGTTTCAGGTTCGTCGCCATCTTGACAAAAATCAAGAAAAATTGGCTGGACTTTATGCTGGTAATCCTCAGCGTAAAACGGCACGTCCTACTGCTGAAATGCTTCTTGTTGCATTTAAAGAAATCACATTGATATTAATTGAGGTTAACAATGAAGTCTACACTCATTTAACTACTCTTTCCCCTTTACAGCAGCGTATTCTTGTTTTACTTGGGTTTCCCCCTACTATTTATACTCAGCTTAGTGGTCAATCTTTTACTCCTGAGTAGAATTCTTCTAACTCTCGCAAAAATGGGCGAACCGGGAGTAGTAAAGTTTAATTGCAAAAATGTCCCATCGAATTTAAAGCTGTTATCTTAATAGTTGAAGCAGGTATAGCTTCCCTGGCAGATACGACAGCTAGAGAGAAAGAAGAAAGAAACCACAAATGAGAGGTAAAAGCGCTGTTTAATTTACATCTGTCTCGTCAACAAACAACAACACCCAACGCGAAAGCTGATATTTCCTCAAATGAATGAAAATCAGGGGGCGCTGTGACTGGTTTCCATCCCTTGTTGATCAAGTTGATGAAAGGTAGTACATCCCTGGCTAGAGTTAACAAAAAGAGGGATTCAACAAGCTAGTAGATGTCTGGGTGTTGTTGTTTGTAATTTTGTACTAGAATTAAATAGAAAGAGATATTGAAAATAGCGCCTTATGTCAATTATTGCGCTCAGAGCGTGGTATCTACCGGATTATGAACCGATTGCAGAACTGGAAAAACGTCCTCCAGATATTCGGCTGAGTAAAAAAAGCTTATTAAAATCAGGATTGCGAGCAGACTTTTTAGAGGATAGCGACGCAGTAAAAACATCAACTTGGTTTGGGCGATATTTAGAAGGAGAAAATATTGAGTTTTATATTGAAGGCAGCGGTGGATATTCTGTAGCTAACATTGACTTGATTAGTCATGAAATTTATTTTACTAAACAGGCTGTATTAGCCCAATTAGATCCGACAATATATTTCTGTTATCAAACCGAATATGGGACAGCTAATGATCTCCTCAGAGAAGAATTGCTTACCACTTTAAAAAGTATAAATGAAAAATCGCATTTTCCCCTAACTTTAGTAGAATCACCTCGTCCAAAAAATGCTTGTTTGCGTTTAAATCGCGCCAGCATGAGAAAAATCCGTAAGAGTTTATTATTTATTGCTGATACCACTGCCATAACTAGCATTGACAGTCAGGAAACAAATCAACTAATTCCCAGTCCTCATGTCTGTGTCGAAATGGGTTATGCTATTCACAGTAAACGGACTGAACAAATTTTGCTGGTGCAAATGCAACGTCCAGACTTGGTAGGGCAGTTTCCTTTTGATTTACCTACCCAGCAGGTTTTACAATTTCAAAATGGTACGGAACTCAAGCAAATGCTGACAGGAATGATTGAAAACCAATTGGCTAAATTCAAATTATTTTAAATACAGCAAATTGCAGATTAATGAGGTACAGAATCTAAATTCTACCCCGGACAGCAAGCGGGTTTTACTCTTAATTCCTGATTGGGCGCAGGCCCTGCGCCCCTACCTCCTGAATTCTGCTGTAAGTCCTAGTAGTCTGTGAAGCCGAAAATGACGGGTGAAGGCAAGCAGGGGGAGAAGAGAGGCAGGGGGGGTAGGGGGGGTAGGGGAGGTAGGGGAGGTAGGGGGGGTAGGGGAGGTAGGGGAGGTAGGGGAGAAGAGAGGCAGGGGAGGGAAGAACAGAGGTTTTTTCCGATCATTCCCGTCAAAATAAATTTGACAGATGAATTATATCTTTCCCAAGCAGATTAAATATTTATGCGGTATTCTCTGAACTGGGTGCTTTGGCAATTAAATTCTTATGATGCAGACGAGTGGAATAATTATCTGTCTTAGTTATATTTTGGGCTTGCTGTTTACGGCTATTCCTTGGGGTGGTGTGTGGATTTTATTATTGGGTGTGGTTGGGGCGGTTTTCTTTCGCCGCATATATGCTAATCTGCGGAAGTTTGCTCTGAAAAGAGAAGGTGCTGTTGGCAAAGATAAGGCGGTTGCTAATAACTGGACGGGTATTCCTCATCCGAGAATATGGTTAATTGCTGGTGTGGTGGGTTTGTTGGCTACTGTTTATTGGCAATTGCGTGTTCCTCAACCGGGAATTGAGGATATTAGTCAGTTTGCGGCTGGGGATAATAGTAATCTTGAACAATTAGTGATTGTACGGGGGTTGGTGGATAGTAATCCCCGCGTAACTCGTAATCAACGGGGACAATTTTGGTTAGCAGCGACTCAGTTAGATGAGGTGAAAAATGATAGCGTTCGCGGAGCGTCCCGGAGGGAACTAGTGCCGCTGCAAGAGGGTCAGGAGGGAGGGGGGATTCCCAAGGGTGTGACGGGTAGGCTATATGTGACTGTGCCGATATTGCAATCTACTGGGTTATATCCTGGACAACAAATTGCGGTGACTGGATTTTTGTATAAACCAACTGCGGCTTCTAATCCTGGTGGGTTTGATTTTCAGAAATATCTGCGGCAGGAGGGGACTTTTGCGGGTTTAATTGGTAGGCAGATTAATATTTTGGATGATGAACATCCTTGGGGATGGTGGCAGGTTCGTGAGAAGATTGGGCGATCGCAATCTCGTTTATTAGGTGTTCCTGAAGGTCCCCTTGTTAGTGCAATGGTCTTAGGTAGTAAAGCTGTTGATTTACCCTATGATATCCGGGATTTATTCGTAAAAGCAGGTTTAGCCCATGCTTTAGCCGCATCTGGGTTTCAAACTTCTCTGATTTTGGGTGTAGTTTTACAGCTAACAAGACGTACAAATAAAGCCACACAAATTACTCTTGGTAGCTTGGGATTAATTACTTTTCTGTTTTTATCAGGTTTTCAACCCGCAGTATTAAGAGCCGTAATTATGGGTTTTGCCGCTTTGTTGGGTTTGGCTTTAGAAAGAAATGTGAAGCAATTGGGATCTTTATTAATAGCCGCAACATTATTATTGTTGTTTAATCCTCTCTGGATTTGGGATTTAGGTTTTCAATTGAGTTTTTTAGCGACTTTGGGATTAATTGTCAGTGCATCTGCAATCACTCAACGTTTAGATTGGCTACCACCTGCGATCGCTTCTTTAATTTCTGTACCTTTAGCAGCCACAATTTGGACTTTACCCCGACTGCTAGAGTTTTCTAGTGTCATTCCCGTTTATAGTGTGCCTCTAAATATTTTGACGACACCATTTATTTCTATCATTAGTATTGGGGGCATGATTAGCGGTTTGGTGAGTTTGATTTCCCCAGATTTAGGTGGCACTTTAGCCAGTTTTTTATATTATCCAACCCATTTATTAATTCAAATGGTGGAATTTTTTGTTAAGTTGCCAGGTAGTTTGGTAGCAGTTGGGAGTATATCAATTTTGCAAATGCTCACTATTTATATCTTAATTATTTTAGCTTGCTTAGTCCGATGGTGGCAAGAACGTTGGTGGTTTGTAGGTTTCATAGCAGTTGGTTTGGTACTTGTTCCCATTTGGCATTCTGCTAATAATTTGGTGAGAATTACTTTGTTAGATACTAGAACTGAACCTGTTTTAGTAATTCAAGATCGGGGAAATATTGCCGTAATTAATAGTGGAAATGAAGGCACAGGTAGATTTACAATTTTGCCATTTTTGAGACAGCAAGGTTTAAATCAGATTAATTGGGCGATCGCTAGTAAGTTTACAGGTTATACTAATGATGCTTGGTTGGAAATTATGCAAAGTCTACCAATTAAAAATTTGTATGAATATGCTCCTAAGTTGGAGGAAAATATTGCAACTCAATTACTACAACAGGAACTCCAAAAACAGCAAGGAATTTATCAAAGTTTAGGAGTTGGACAACCTATAAATACTCCCACAATGACAGCACAATTAATTAATGACCAAGTACCGATTTTAAAGTTACAAATTTTTGGTCAAAGTTGGTTATTAGTAGGGAATATTAAATCTCAACAAATTAAAGAATTAATTAAAAGTGGTGATTTGTCTTCTCCCCAGGTGTTGTGGAGTCCATCAGAATCTTTGCAAGATTTAGTTTTAGCACTCAAACCACAAATAGCTATCTCTCCTGCTAATAATCTAGATAGGAAAATATTATCTTCTTTGAGTAAAGGACAAACAAAACTTTTCTTTACTGGTAAAGATGGTGCGATTCAATGGACACCTAATGGGGATTTTCAAACTTTCATTCAGACAACAGAAAATAAATCTTCTGTTTTGTAGGACAGAGAGACAAAGTAAGAAGGAGATGACAGCAGGTAGCAGGATAAAAACAGGGATTTTATCACCAATATAGCGGTTATCGGTCGGATGCAATAAAATATAGGGCGCAGTCCCTGCGCCCCTACAGTTGCTAATAGTCAAAGTTTACTAAAGTAAACTATAGATTTATGGGGATTTTTAGTCATCAACAGACAACTTTTGCTATTAGACTGGGAATATGGCTAACGCCACGCTACGCTATCATTCCCAGGCGGGCTAGTACCGTAGGGCGGAAGTCAAAAGTCAAAACGAAGACAGTATAGGCTTTTTAACGATTTAGAATGGTTTATTATGTACTCAAGAGCCAAAATTATTTACGGAAATGGAAGCACCCAAGCAAGTTGAGAAAGTTCAAAGAGAGAAATTAAAAAACCCCCAAAGAGGGAGTTCTCTAATTAAGCATCTTGCGGATTAAGACGACTCATTTGCCATGTGGTGTATGTACCTATAGGACTCCAAATTAAATAAGGTAATAATAGTAATGCTGCCCAAAGCGATACAGATAAGACTGCAAGGGTGATTAATATACAAATTAGTAGACCTGTACCACCAATGATTGTACCAGCGATAAGACTGCGAAGACGGATCATTATGGGGCTATAGGCTATGGTAAATATCTCTAGAAGTAGGTACAAACCCATCATTAAGCGAGTTATATCGGTATTTGGGCTGTGTTCCCAAATAATATAAGCTGACCAAGCACCACAGATAAAAATTATAGTCCAAATCAGAGGAATTGCTGATTCAAAGGTTAACCATTTAGGTCTTTGTAAATGCCGAAACCATTGACTCTGGTTGGGTGTAATCCAGTTACCAGCGAAGCCTACGAAGAATGCTATAGTGCCAATAATCATCCAAGATTTAATCATAATTGCTTTGGTGCTGACTTTGGTGAAAGTCTGACGCAATAATATTACATTAATAAGGTATTTTAAACATAGATCCAAATCTACTACAGTGATCTGTATTGAATTATGGGGCAGTTTTCTGGTATATATCATTATAAATAACCAGAAAATACGATTATGACTCATTATGGCTTAATGTGTCCTGCATCTACCGGACACTGGAACACAATACTACCTTTGGGAAAAGAATTACAACAGCGTGGACATCGTGTTACCTTAATTGGTATTCCTGATGCCCAACCCAAGGCACAAGCAGCCGGTTTAGAATTTCGAGTTATTGGTGAATCGGAATGTCCCCTGGGTTCAACGGAAGCATCTATGGCTAAGTTAGGAGAGTTAAGCGGACAAGAAGCACTAAAATATACTGTTACTCTGTTTAGAGATATTACTAATATTACGCTCAGGGATGCCCCAACAGCTATTAAAGACGCAGGTATAGAAGCACTATTAATAGATCAAACTATGTCACAAGGAGGGACTATTGCAGATGTTTCTGGTCTTCCCTTTATTACTATTTGTAGTGCTGTAGTTTTAAATCGAGAGCCAAGTGTTCCCCCTTTCATGACAAATTGGTCTTATAGCCCAGCTTGGTGGGCAAAACTGCGTAACAAATTAGGTTATAAATTATTAAATCGGGCTACTCAACCTATCACAGAACTAATAGAAAGCTATCGTCGAGAGAAAAATTTACCTGCATACTCTAGCCCAAATCAACGCTATTCTCAATTAGCTCAAATCAGTCAACAACCTGCGGAATTAGAATTTCCTCGGCAAAATTTACCTGATTGGTTTCATTTTACAGGACCATATCATAGTGCAACTGGTAGGGAAGTTGCTGATTTTCCTTTTGATAAATTAACAGGACAACCTTTAATTTATGCTTCTATGGGAACTTTACAAAATCGGTTATTACCAGTTTTCCAAAAAATTGCCGAGGCTTGTCAAGAGTTGGATGCACAATTAGTAATCTCTTTGGGTGGTTCGGCTAATCCTGAAGTTCTGCAAGGAATAGTAGGAAATCCTTTAGTAGTTCGTTATGCACCGCAATTAAAATTATTAGAAAAAGCAGATTTAACTATTACTCATGCAGGATTAAATACTACATTGGAATGTTTAACAAATGGTGTACCAATGGTAGCCATTCCTGTTGCTAATGATCAACCAGCAGTAGCTTCCCGAATAGTTTGGTCAGGATGTGGGGAAACTGTACCTGTGAAGAAAGTTAATGTTGATAATTTACGGACTGCTATTAAAAAAGTGTTGACGGAAAATAGTTACCGCAAGAATGCTTTGCGGTTACAAGCAGCAATTAAAAAAGCCGGGGGAGTAAAGCAAGCGATTGATATTGTTGAACAAGCTGTCTCTACTGGTAAGCCTGTTTTAGCTCAGAAATAACTGTTTTTCAAAAATAACAATAGACAAAAGGAATAAAATAATATGGACTGGGACAATAACTCAATTGTAATTTATTCCAATTTTCCATTTCATCTAGAAGATTGGTCTCCTCTTTCTATTAGCAAAGGTATTGGTGGTAGTGAAGAAGCGATAATTTACTTAAGTCAAGAACTCTTGAAATTAGGTTATCAAGTCACAGTTTTTAACAGATGCGGTAACATGGAGGGAGAATATAACGGTGTATTTTATCAGTCTGTTGATAAATTTAATCCCCAAGATAATTTCAATGTTTTTATTTGTCACCGTGCTTGGACACAACCAATGCAGATGAAAGTCAAGGCTAAAAAAATTGCTATTTGGATGCACGACAACCCTCAATTATTTCCTGTTATAGAAGAATCTCAACGTGCGGAATTTTTAGGAAGTTTTGACAGGCTGTTTATGCTGTCGAATTTCCATAAATCCATGCTACCAGATTGGATACCTGAAAATAAAATCTTCTTGACTACTAATGGCATTAATTTAGAAGATTTCAATTTAATAGGAATTACTAGAAATCCCAAAAGACTAATTTCGATTAGTGATTATACAAGAGGCATTGAAAATTTGTTAATGCAATGGGACAAGGTTCTTAAAGAAGTACCTGATGTGGAATTGCATATTTTTTATGGTTGGCAAGGAGTTGATGCACTCATTAATTCACCTTATATTGAGAGATTTCCCCAATTACCAGATAAAAAGAAGCAAATAATGCAACTGTTTGATCAAAAAAATGTTTATGAACATGGCAGAATTGGACACAAGCAGTTGATTGAGGAATTATTTAAATCAGGTATTTGGGTTTATCCTTGTCATACTGCTATTGAAATTTTCTGTATTAGTGCTTGGAAAGCGCAAGCTACTGGTTGTGTTCCTGTAGTCACAACTTATGCAGGTTTAGAAGAAACTGTCCAATCAGGAATTAGAATTAAAGGACCTGCGGGAGATGAGGAAACTGATAATATTTTTGTTGAAGCAGTGATAGACTTGTTGAAAAATTCTGAAAAACAAGAAACCTTGAGGCAAGAAGCATTATCTCTCAGAGATTCTTTTGGTTGGGATAAAGTTGCCAAACAATGGCATGAGGAATTTATTTTAAATTAACTAAAAATGTGTGCATTAGTGAAGCCTAACAATCTCAACTAACGCGCTTTTCCCAAAACGTCCTGATTTTTCTCTCTTTTCTCTCTCCTTCATAGTACAAACTCCGTAGGAGAAAATTGCTGTTCTAAAAAACGTTCTGGTTTAAACTGTTTAGAATCAGGATATGAATCTTCTTGATGATGAGTATATCCACCGATAGGAATACAAAGATCAAATATTATTCCTATCGGTAAAACTCTACTAGTCACTAACTATTATCGGGTGGTTAATAGTGCTTTGGTTGCGGATTCTCCTAAAACTTTGACTTGACGATTTAATTGGAAATTTAACAAAGCTACAACTGTTATCTCAGCCAAAAGTGCCAGAAAAATTGTTGTCGTCCGAGTGTATTCTATCGCTGCCCAAGGACAGGTAGAAAATAACCACAAAATAGGATGTTTTGAAGGACTAACACCCAAAATGGCAAGAACAATTGGCGGTAAAAACATCGCTACACCAATAGTTAGCACTGTCCATACATAACGCTTGGGATTTTTCATGAGTAGCATCAATTGAGCAATTGTGGCATACATCAACATTAATGTGAAAGCTAAAACCATAGCTAATATGACTTTGTTCTTATCAACACTACCATTATAAAAATTAGTAGGTGAGAACAGAATCCAGATTATTATGGGTGTGGTAGCAATTAATAGATTAATTACTATGGCAACAATTGCTGGGCTTTTTTCACCAAATACTAAATCTTGTAATACAGATTTATCTCGATGATTTTGGTGTCTATATCTTGCCCAATCTTGGATAGTTTGCCTCTGAGGTGAAAGCACAATAGTTAAAATTAGAACTAAGGCAAAATTGAGTAAAGCCATGAGGACGATGATCCCCATATCTGATTTGTTCTCAACTGCACCTATAGTCAATCCCAAAAACATTACCTGAGTAAAGGCTATAAATAAATAACTTTGTTTTTTACTCAATATTGTGCTATCTGTATTCCGAAAGCAGCGTTTCATTGCTTGCCAAATACCGTAGGAACAAATTCCGTAATTCACTAAATGAAAGCCGACTAAGGTAAGGAAATTTTTTCCTATTGGTAAGTAGAAAAATTGTAATTGGCTGATTGATGAATCTTTATAGGAACGAAACAGATTAGGAAATAGATAATTGGTGATATCCCAGGGACTTAAGAATCTCATCCAAGTTAGGGGATTATTAAAGTCTCCATAAGACGATACCATTGTCATTGTCATAAACAAAAATACAAGTACAGCACCGCTACCCAACCAAGGTTGAAAGTTGCCGAACCAACGACTCACTAAACCAAAAATTAGGGCTGCACTGTAGAAGAAAAGACAACTTGCGGCAATCACAGCATAATAACTGAAAATGTAACTGAAGGCGATTTTAGCAGAATGTCCAGCCCATAAATGCAAAGGAATGGCTGTGAGGACAAAAAGATAAATTAAACTGGGGACTCCGAGAATTTTTCCAGTTAAAATGCTGGTTTCTGATTGAGGACTTAGACGAATAAAATTCAATGTTCCTCGTTGTTCTTCTTTGGCTAAATCACTAATTAATAAATAAGTTCCGCCAACTAAGAGGGTAAAAATGAAAATTACACTAAATGTTAAAAATGTGTATTCCCAATGATCTCGCCACCATAATTGCCAGTCTATTTTATCTAAAGGACAAATATTTTTCGATAAATAATTCTGAAGGTCAGCTAGTTCAGTGTTAACTTGCTGAAGTTTGGCATCTAAGTTGGGAATTATGGTATTATCTGATAGTTGAATTTGCTGATAATTAGTTATTTTTTGGTTAAGTAGGTTTTGTTGTTTATAGAGTTCTTGTTCCTGATTTTGGTATACTTCTCGCAAAGTGCAGTAGGTTGATCTAAGATAGTAGTTTTCATCGGGAAATTCTCGGAATTGAAATATGAAAACTATGAGTTGTAGTAGTAAGGAAGAACCCATAGATATGATCAGATTAAAAGGTTTGAATCTGCCTTTTAGTTCTCGAAATAACTGAGGATTTAATTCTCCAACTCTGTCTATGAAATTTAGTAACATCGTTAATACCTCTAAAAGTTGATAAGTTTTATTTTGGAACAATTTTTAAGTTTGTGCAGAAAATAAATCCAAAATCTAAAATCCAAAATTATCTATGATGCTTGTTTATGACCTAATTTGAGGAAAATAGTTTCTAGGTCTTCTTGGGTACAATGAAACTCTGTTAAGGGAATTCCTGCACTGATAAGCGATCGCAATAAATCAGCGGAATCTTCTGGTTTACCGGAAAAATTTACTCGCACACTATTTTGACTAAGTATTAATTCCCATTCTTCCACTAAGGGATGATTTTTTAATTCACTCACTAATATATCTATATTGCCCAAGGTAGAGATAAAAATCTGCTGTCGGGAAAGACGTTGATAGAGATGTTTGAGTGAAGAACTTTCCACTAAAAAACCTAATTCCATAATTCCCACGGATGTACATAACTCTGCTAAGTCGCTAAGTACATGAGAAGAAATTAAAATTGTCATGCCGGCTTCTTGCAAAGCCTTAATAATTTCCCGGAACTGCATCCGCGCAATAGGATCAAGTCCCGAAACAGGTTCATCTAAAAGTAGTAAAATTGGTTCATGAATAATGGTGCGGGCTAAACTTAAACGCTGTTTCATCCCCCGTGAGAGGGTAGAAATCATGCTATGGCGTTTATTACCCAGTTGAATCAGTTCTAAAACTTCGTGGAGACGTTGGGTACGGCGCTTTCCTTGTAAGAGATACAATCGAGCAAAATAATCTAAATAGTCCCAAACTGTCAAATCTTCATACAGTGGGTAGTCATCAGGTAAATAACCAAGACGACGTTTAAGTTTTAGGTTGTTTTGATCTTGCAGGAGGCGATAGTCCGAAGGACCCGCTACGCGATCGCCATTAATATAAATCTCACCCGTAGTTGGTTCTTCAGCAGTGGCTAACATCCGAATTAGGGTGGTTTTACCTGCACCATTAGGACCAATTAATCCGTAAACTTCACCCGTATGGATTTCTAAGTCAACATCATTGACAGCAATATGTCTTTCAAATTGCTTAGTGAGTCCAGTGGTGCGAATTGCTATTTCTTTTACCATCGCGGCTGGGTGTGGCTTGTGTGCAATAGTTAACTTAACTCGGTTATACAATAGTATTTACTTCCGTTTCGGAAATGGAAACGAAATAATTTAAAATTTAAATAAAACTATTAATTTATCTGCGTTTATCTGCGTTTATCTGCGGTCAATAATTCTGAAAATCTTACTTCATATTTCTGGGGATAACTCAAACCTCCAAAAATTAGTTAAATTAGCGGTATGCTGCAATTAAGCAACCATAGAGACAAATATGCCAAGAACACAGAAAAACGATAACTTTGTTGACAAATCCTTTACAGTAATGGCAGATATCATTCTCAAGATATTGCCAACCAACAAAAAGGCGAAAGAAGCCTTTGTTTATTATCGAGATGGAATGTCCGCACAGGCAGAAGGTGAATATGCCGAAGCACTAGACTACTATACAGAAGCCTTAGAAATGGAGGAAGACTCTAATGATCGGAGTTATATCCTTTATAACATGGGTTTAATTTATGCCAGTAACGGCGATCATAATAAGGCTTTAGAGTATTATCATCAGGCCATTGAATTAAATCCACAATTACCCCAAGCCTTGAATAATATTGCCGTGATTTATCATTTTCAAGGTGAGAGAGCTAAGGAAGCAGGGGATAATGACGGTGGTGAAGCATTACTTGATCAAGCAGCGGATTATTGGATTAGAGCGATTCGTATGGCTCCCAATAACTATATTGAAGCTCAGAACTGGATAAAAACCACCGGGCGATCGCAAATTGACGTATTCTTTTAACTTAGTCATTAGTCATTAGTCGGTTGTAAAAGTTTGCCTAACAACTGACAACTGACAACTGACAACTAACAACTGACAATTAACAAATTATGATTGATAGTGAACAAGTTCGTAAAGTCGCTAATCTCGCTCGTTTAGAATTAACAGCAGACGAAGAGGCACAATTTACCACTCAACTGGGTGGTATTCTAGACTATATAGAACAACTAAATCAACTGGATGTCACTAATGTAGCCCCGACAACCAGAGCTATTGATGTTAGCAACGTCACCAGAGAAGATATTCTCCAACCCTATCCCGAACGAGAAGCAATCCTCAACAGTGCGCCTCAACAGGAAGGAGATTTTTTCCGAGTTCCCAAAATTCTTAATGCTGATTAGGTGAATACAAAAGAGTAGAGACGCTCCGAGGAACGTCTCTACATCCCCGTAGGGACAGGGGATTAGGGGATTAGGTTTTTGGGTATGCTCTAAATATAGCAGATGATTTTTTATTTGCCAAGTAGTTGAGAATTATTTTTCTATTACTATTATTAAAAAACATTATTTTATACCCAAATTTTCAATTGTCACATGGGCAAAGCTCTATTTCTCCTCAAAAACCATCATCTTTTATATTATTTCCTAGTCTAACGAAGTACAAATTTATCTGCGTTTATCTGCGTTTATCTGCGTTTTGACCATTATATCGGTGTTCATTAATTTATCCCAAAACCGAAAATAAAGACCATAGTTACAATTAAACTTGTGATGATGAATAGTATGGTGCGTTGGTGTAATCCAATGTTTACCCCAAAAACCACGTATCCATGAATATGGATAAACTTCATAACCCGTATGATTGACAACACCAAATATCGTCATTAACGTTAGTAATAATCCCACCATACTAATATGAATGGGAATAATAAAAACCATCAGAGGAATGATAATTGCCTGAATAATACTCTCAACAGGATCAAAAGAAAAAGAAGTCCAAGGTGTAGGGTTGATAGATTCGTGATGGACTTGATGAAAGCGGCGATATATACTAGGAATATGCAACCAGCGATGAGTCCAATAAAAATAAGTGTCGTGGAGAATCAAATATATAAATAGGCTCAAAGGTAAATAAACCCAACCATAATCCATAAAATTTAAGTAAACCTTGGTATATCCCAAGTTGATCATTTCGATCATAAAAGCACTTGGTAATGCAAAAATAAAGCAGGAAAAAAGAGACCATTTGATTTCACTCTTCATTTTGCTTTTGCGTTGGTGCATATCATGAAGACGACGAACCTCCCAAGACGGGGGACGACGAACCCAAAGCAACCAATAGAGAACCGAAGATACAGTTAGGTATCTTGTCGAAAGAACGAAAAACATAAATACAGTTAAAATACCAAATTGCTTCAGAGTAGGGAACATAAAATTAGCTTTTATTGATACTAGATATTAGTGACGATATACAATTGAAATATTCAGGTAAGTGTAGAAATTTTCCAACGGTCAACAGATTTTGGATTTACGATTTTGGATTTTGGATTGACTCAACCCTAAAGTGTGCAGCTTGAGGACTTTAGATTGGCGTTAGCGAAGCGTACGCAGCGAGTATTTTTGATTAATTCCGCCCTGAAGAGGCGGGGAATCTGTACCGAAAACTCCCAATGTGACATATTTAAGCTAAAATCCAAAATCTAAAATCTAAAATTTTTCGGTCAATTTTTGGTTGACACCCTTGCACCATTAGGAATATCTAACTCAATAGTTGGACCTCTATCAAGAACTTCAATATCCCATTGTCCACGACTGGAGGATTCAAACGCAATATAACGCCCATCAGGACTAATACTAGGATTTCTCACCCAACCACGATAAGTAGGGGTCAGAACTTGTGATTGTTGGGAAGCGCGATCGTAAAGTGCAACAACAGGTCTACCTTGATCACTGGTAATATAACAAATATAACGGCCTGTATAACTCAAACTAGGACTTTCTATAATTACTGACTGTCTGTTTAATCTTGGTGTAGGAATAAAACTTTGATTTTCTAAATCGTATAATAACAACTGCTGATAACGAGAACGATTGGAGACAAAAGCCAAAAAACGCCCATTACCACTGATAGCAGGTTGTTCTTCAGTATATCGGCTATTCAGAGAAGTAACTCCCAGGGGGATATTATCAGCACTGCAAGATATCAGCAAACTTGTCAAACCAAAAATTAGGCTCCAATAAATTGACTTTTGGAGCCAGAAGCTAGGTGTAAATGTTTTCACATTACTATTTTCCGTCGTCAACCCCAAACGTGTTAAATGTCATCATCAAAATCGGAATTATCTGGCTCGTTATTTGGCTTGTTAATGGGATTGTAAGGAACATATTCCGTTGGGATAGCTTCATCATCATCCTGTCTTCTGGGAGAAACTGAATCTCTAGGTGGACGACGTTTTCTTGGTCTAGGAGTAGGGGTAATATCATCCTCACGACTTTCTTGGCGTTGAGGGCGATTATTGCCAGTATTATTGCGACGTGCTGGTTTTCTCACTGCATCTTGGGAATTTGAAGTTTCCCAATCGTCAACTGGTTTGGGAGTAGAACCCCAATTTTCATCTTCATAACCCTCACTGGGACGACTGACTGAACGCCCAGAATTGTTACGACGCTTTCTTTCTGGTGATTCTGGTTTTTCCCTGGTGCGTGAGTTTGGTGAACTGCGTGGTGGCTGATCTTCGTAATAGTCATCACGGGTAGAACGTTCGTCTCGACTACCGCGAATTCTCGGACGCTGAGGGGCTTCTTCGTCTTCTTCATACGGTAGCGGTTCTAAATCCGCATCCATCTCAGCTTGATAGTTGCGCCGCTCAGAATAAGAATATTTTCTGCTAACCTCGCGTTCATCGTCCACGATGGGAGTATTTCGTTTTGCTTGTTGAGTAGCGATACTTCGCAGACGAATACTTTCGACGGCAAAAAATACTGTAGAACCTACCAAAAGCAATTGACCAAATTGCAAAATTGGATCAAGTCGCCATCCTTGAAATACGAGAATAAAGCCGCATAACAAGCCAACTGCGGCAAAAAAGATGTCTTGATCTCTTGAAAGTTCTGGGCGGACAGAACGAAGAAAGTACAATGCTGCTCCAGCTACAGCTAGGAAAATTCCTAGAATACTGGCTGAGTTTGCTCCAAAATTTACCTGAGCCAAAACACTGGCTGAGTTCAGCCCCAAATTAACCATTGATGTTTTCCTAATATCAAATCTATATTAACGAGTTACACTTACTATCACTATTTTAACCAGTCATAATATTGTGGAAGAGGAATACTGGAGTCCAGAAGAAAGAAGAAGATGCTTCCCCAGTCCCCAGTCCCCAGTCCCCAAAAATTAAAAACGTTGGATTTTATCTTTTTGGCTAATGAAAATTAGACCAATGGTAGCAGGGATAACAACGATCGCAGTACCCAAAAGGAGACTCCAAAGAAAATTTGCTAAAGAGGGTGTCATAGTTCTCAACCTTTTTTTACACAGTTTATTTTCATTTTAATCTTGGATTACTTTCTTGAAAAGTAATCCAAGATTATCAGGGTTATTGGTCGGATGTAATACAATCGAGTGCTGGGAAACCCCACTCATAGAGGGTTGACGATTTCCTGAATGTATCTCAATCAAGTACATACCGCACATCTAACCTGGTATTTACTTGATTGATGATCCCAAGTCAATAACTTTGTTTTTCTATTCTCACAATAAAATGGCACTATTTAGTTAAAATTGAGGGAAGAATACGTTACAAAACTTAAAGTTTATCAACTTGCGTCCAAGTTTTGGATTCTCTCACAGATGGTAGCTAAACAAAATGACTGGTGTTAACTTGACTGCTTGGATTCTTGGTCCGGTTTTGGGAGTGATGACGTTTCTATTTATTTTCCGCATTATTCTAACGTGGTATCCCCAAATCAATCTCAATAGCTTGCCTTTTAGTCTAATCGCCTGGCCGACTGAACCATTTTTAATCCCATTGCGGAAGTTTGTACAACCTATTGGTGGTGTGGATATTACCCCGATTATTTTGGTGGCGATTTTCAGCTTTATCCGGGAAATTTTGCTAGGTCAGCAAGGGTTACTGACCATGTTAGACAAGTAGTAGGAGCCAGAATGTAGGGGCGCGGGGCCCGCGCCCAGTCAGGAGTCAGGAGTCAGGAGGAAGAAAACGACCAATGACCAATGACCAATGACTAATTACTGCATTTTCATGTCCTGGACAAAGCTGGTGTAAATATTACCTTCTAAAAATTGCGGGTTTTCCATAATTTTTTGATGAAAGGGAATGGTTGTAGGGACTCCTGTAATTGCACATTCTCTCAATGCGCGTTTCATGCGGGTAATAGCGGTGGCTCGGTCTGGTCCCCACACAATTAATTTACCTATGAGAGAGTCGTAGTAAGGGGGGATATGGTAGTCCGTGTATACGTGGGAATCAATCCGCACCCCTGGTCCTCCAGGGGGAAGATAACCGCTAATTCTGCCGGGGGCTGGACGAAAATCATGATCTGGGTCTTCGGCGTTAATCCGGCATTCAATGGAATGTCCTCTCAGAACCACTTCTTTTTGTGTGAGCTTTAGTCTTTCACCTTGGGCAATGCGAATTTGTTCAACTACTAAGTCTATACCAGTAATCATTTCCGTGACTGGATGCTCAACTTGTATCCGGGTGTTCATTTCCATGAAGTAGAACTTACCGAATTTGTCTAGAAGAAATTCGATAGTTCCTGCTCCGGTGTAGTTAATAAACTGGGCGGCTTTAACGGCAGCTTTTCCCATTTTTTGCCGTAAGTCGGGGTCAAGGGCAGGACTAGGGGCTTCTTCTAGGAGTTTTTGGTTACGACGCTGAATTGAACAGTCTCTTTCACCTAGATGGATAACGTTACCGTAGTTATCCGCTAGGATCTGAAATTCAATGTGGCGGGGACGTTCAATAAATTTTTCTATATAAACGCCTGCGTTGCCAAAGGCTGCTCCTGCTTCCCCCCGTGCCGCGAAGAAAAGTTTGACAAATTCCTCTTCGTAACGGACTAGCCGCATTCCTCGACCGCCTCCGCCTGCGGTAGCTTTAATCATCACAGGATAACCAATTTTTTTGGCGATCGCTAATCCTTCTTCTTCTGATTCTACTAATCCTTCACTACCGGGAACTGTAGGTACACCAGCTTTTTGCATTGTTTCTTTGGCTGTGGACTTATCCCCCATGAGCCTGATAGATTCAGGACTAGGACCAATAAAAGCAATGTGGTGGTCGGCACAAATTTCGGCAAATCTGGCGTTCTCTGATAAAAAACCATAACCAGGATGAATGGCACTAGTATTGCGCGTTAGTGCAGCAGCAATAATATTGGGAATATTCAAATAACTCTTGCTGCTGGCAGGTTCACCAATGCAAACCGCTTCATCTGCAAGTTGGACGTGGAGAGCATTTCTGTCAACAGTCGAGTGAACAGCTACTGTGGCAATTCCCATTTCTTCACAGGCTCGGAGAATGCGAAGGGCTATTTCTCCTCGATTGGCAATTAATATTTTGTCAAATTTCATTTTCTAGTTACGATATCAGTACCAGTAGATTCACATTTTCTCCCATCCTGTTGACATAAAGCTGTTGCATTACTGTAAATCGTGACAGGAGATCCCCAAACATAATTTTTAACAGACTATTTAGATTATGTGGCATCTTTCCTAGACCTTTTAATATGACTTGTGCTGCAACTATATTTCTGTTAGTCTCATACCCATTCAAAAAATATCTGGGAAATATTTGCAAAATCTTGTGTTTGAGAAATTTTTTTATGTTATACTGTAATCTGTGTTCAAACCGCGCGGATGTGGCGGAATTGGTATACGCGCACGCTTGAGGTGCGTGTGGGCATAGCCCTTGCGAGTTCGAGTCTCGCCATCCGCATTTTTGAATGTAAGAGGATGTTTGAAAAGTATCAGAATTAATCGATATCCCCCCAACCCCCCTTACAAAAGGGGGCTAAATTCCTCAAAGTCCCCCTTTTCAAGGGGGATTTAGGGGGATCTGCGGGTGTCAGATACCACACGAAAAAGTTTTCAAACAACCTCTAAGAGTAAGCCACAAAATAAATGATCCTGTTTTGTCATGCTGAGTGTAGCAAAGCGAAACGAAGCGTCTCAAGAGATTCTTCACTTCGTTTCGTAATGCCTCTGGCACGCTGCGCGAACAGAATGACATTGGGCATTTCTTTTTATGGAGTTCTCTAAATAACCCGCTGTTAGGTCAGAAAAATGACTATAGCAGCGGGTTTACATTTTTTGATCAAAATCCATATTTTTGATTCCTTGCCAGCGTCCCTAGTGATGCTGGTTTTTATGCTATTGATAGAAATATATATAAACTTTTGTAAAGAACATTGGCTACTACTTTTAATCCCACAAATGATCTAATCCTACCAAGTGCTTGGCATTGCCTGACTCCTATTTGGCAAGGTGGGGAGGAAGCGATTAAGTGCGGTTTACCGCACACTCAGTTAGCACCAACTTGGCAATTACTGCTTTTGGGTGATGGTTCTCCGACTCGGCACGTCCAACTACTTACGGGTGAACCAACGGAGGTAGATGTGATTGATATGTCAGCAATTGGCATGAGTTCCGATAATGCACCGACTATAATGCAGATGCTACCAGGTCCAAGAATTAGAAGACAGGTATGGGTGCGAACTGCTTCTGGACAGCGGTTATATTATGCTGCTTCTTGGTGGGAAGCAAGTCATGTAGATGAGTATTTACAAAACAAGTCTTTACCAATTTGGGCAAGTTTAGCGCGGTTACGAACTGAGTTATATAGAGATGTGCAAGGTATTTATTATGGTAACTCAGAGGCGTTAGAGTCAGGTTTTAATGAAAAAGGTCCGTTTTGGGGTCGCCATTATTTATTTTGGCATCATGGACAACCGCTGACTTTGATTTATGAAGTTTTTTCGCCGTTTTTAACTAAATATTTGGGTGCTATGAATTTTGAAAGTTAATTTTCTCCATAACTATACTAAACACGGTTGAGACATGGACTTTTACAAAATTACGAAAAACCTCAAGTCGTCTCATTCCCAGTCTCTGACTGGGAATGAATTCTAAAATGTATGGCAACCATAGGTGTCAACTTAAGCTACAGATAGCTACAGTTTTCTATCGCCAAACCCGTAGGGGCGCAGGGCCTGCGCCCTCCATTCTATTTCATGAGAACAAGAATTGCTGTAAGTTGACACCAATGTATGGCAACCACAGGTGTCAACTTAAGCTACAGATAGCTTATTTGTTTAAGTAGGTAAACAAAATAAAAATGAGGGGTATTGCGTTTTGTAAAATGGCTGAAACCCAATCAGAATCTCGCATTGAGACAACTTTACATACCGTTATATACCTTTAAATTTTTCTGTTCACCTACTTATACTAAACACGGGTGAGATTTAAACTTTTGCCAAATGACAAATAACCCAGATGTGTAGGGGTAAAGCAAGAGCTTCATAGGTGCCAACTTACAGCAAATTGTCATCAAACCCGGAACAAGAACCCCACCCCCAACCCCCTCCCCGCAAGCGATGAGGGGGCTAAGATGTACCTTATATGATTGGAAATTGCTGTAAGCTCAAATCCCTACCACATCTCGTTCCTAGTCTCTGACTAGGAATGCGGTTGATGAGGCTCTGCCTCTAATATCATTGAAGGCAGAGCCTTCTAGAATTCATTCCCAGTCAGAGACTGGGAATGAGACGAGTTGAGTTCTTTGCGGGATAGAGGTTTTACGTTAAGTTGACACCAATGAAGCTCTTGCTTTACCCCTACGTTTAGAATCAAACAATCAAGCCGTTTTGAGTATAGCTGACAGCCCCACTGAAGTTCCAGGCTAATAGCTAAAGTTTACTAAAGTAAACTAAGCAAATTCAAAAATTTTCCAGTTCTTTTAGTCATCAAAAGACAACTTCTGCTATTGGTTAGTTAGAATGATGAAAGATGGTAGCAGAAATTTTTTATTTGGTAACAATGATTTAGCTATATTGGCGTGTATTTTGCAGAAATATCTATTTCTAAATCTGGTAATGAAAGTTGCAGAAAGTAATAATGATTTATCTATTTATTTCTAGATACTATTTTAATCACGTGAAGATTTGAACAGCTAAAAAGCCGTAATCAACCTCTGCACTAATTCAAAATCAAGGAGATTTGTACTATGTCACATACATTGTTTAATGATGTAACTGTTGAGCAACAAGAAACCGTAGTTGGTGGATTTTTGAACCTACAAAGTAAACGTGGTGAGGTTAAAAAACTAGGAAAATTTATCAAGTATGAAATTGTAAAAACAATTCAAGACGTTGTGGAAGAATTGAAAGAATTAAAACATTAAAAGTAACCTATCCAATCCGAACTATTAATTAGATAGGTTAGCTTTTTCGATAATCCTCTAATGGATATAAATCTGTAGGTAACTAGCATTATCTACAGATTCTTGTATTTTAAACTCTATAAAGATAGCATAGAATTCTTAATCTATTCAAAAATATTAGCCATATTGGCGTGTATTTTTCGGAAATATCGCTGACATAATTGGGAAATACATCTTTCCCAACCTGGTAATTAAGTTGGCGTAAATTAGCCATGACACAGCTAATAATAAAGGTATAGGGTATTAACCGAAGCCAGATTGAAAAGTATAAAATCAATCTATCACAGTTAATACAGTTAATAACTCAAAATCAGAGGACCTTAGATCATGTCTAATCTATTGTTTACTACATTACCTATTGAGCAGCAAGAAACCATAATTGGTGGTGTAGCAGATGTGAATCTTGGTGATCTTAACAAGATTAACGCTCAAGGGAAAAATAATATTATTGCGATCCAAAATAATATAACGGTCATAAATATGATTTTTAATTTCTTTATTTACCCACCTTTTCAGAATAGAAAATACCGTCGCTGTAAATTTTAGTTAATAGCTAGGATGATCTGATGTTAATCTGACTGTTTCCATAAATAATGTAGAGATACTTTGTTCTTATAAAGTAGAGACGCTCCATGAAATGTCTCTACTTTATTTGTGAATAACATATATTTAATTATTGGCAGTATGTAATGAACAGAATAGCAAAAATTTTCTATTTTGTAGAAATAATTTAGGCATATTGGCGTGTATTTTTCGGAAATATCTAGTTCTAAATTTGGTAATTAAGTTTGCAGAAAATGAGAATGAATTATCTAGTGACTTCTCGATATTCTATTAACAAGCGGGGGGTTAAACGGCAAACGAGCAGTAAACAACTCCAAGCGTAATACAAATCAAGGAGAATTCAGTCATGTCTAATTTATTTACCGCAGTATCTGCTGAACAACAAGAAATCGTAGCTGGTGGTAAGAAACGTCGGGACGCTGTTAGTGTTATAAAGAGCTTCAACGACAATTTCAATAGCCAGAATGGCTCTGGAAATACAAAGAGTATTGTTATCGCCAACGGTATCACATTGTATTAGTTGAAGATGAGTTTTAGACTTTCTCTAATTTTTTGTTAAAAACAATAAATTAGAGTTAGACTCTAAAACCTTATCTGAAATTTGACTAATTGCTAAAGTCAGTCAGCTATCAGCTAGAGATTTATTACTCTCCTGCTGACTGCTGACTACTTTTATTAATTGAATATTTTTCTAATACTCATTTTCTACATTGATACTTTAGACAAGTAAGACCTTCTTAAAACATCAAATTCCCCGTATAGTTATCTGAATACTTTTCACAAAACCTATATATTATTTATATCTTTCCATTGTAAATCTAAAAGAGGCTAATCCCAGATAACCTACTTCTCATACTCCAGGGTGCTTTATCCATGAAATACCAGTTAGTTCAACAACATAGCGAAGAAGATTGTGGGGCAGCTTGCTTGGCTTCAATTGCTAAACATTATGGTCAAACTTTTACTATTAGTCGGATTCGAGAAGCAGTCGGAACTGGGCAATTTGGAACTACCTTATTAGGATTAAAAAGAGGTGCAGAAATCCTGGGTTTTAAAGCCAATCCCGTGAAAACTTCGCCAGAAATATTAGATAAAATTAATGAAGCCCCTTTACCAGCAATCATTCATTGGCAAGGTAATCATTGGGTTGTTTTATATGGTAAAAAAGGTAAAAAGTTTCTCATTGCAGACCCCGCAGTGGGTTTGCGTTATCTTTCTAAACAAGATGTAGAAGCAGCTTGGACAGATTGGTTATTATTATTAGTAGAACCAGACCCTATTCGCTTTTTTGCTCAAAAGCAAGATCAGGTCGGTGGTTTTTGGCGTTTCTTCCAACGAGTTTGGATTTATCGTGGCATTTTATTCCAAGCATTACCTCTCAATTTAGTCTTGGGTTTGCTGTCTTTAGCTTCCCCTTTTTTGCTGCAAATTCTTACTGATGATGTATTAGTTAGAGGTGACACAAAATTATTGACTACAGTAGTAATTTCTGTAGTCGTCATGAATATTATTTCTCATAGTCTCTCATTTGTCCAGTCTAACTTAATTGCTCATTTTGCCCAACGAATGCAATTAGGTTTAGTCTTAGAATTTGGGCGGCAAATTCTGCGTTTACCATTAACTTATTATGAAACCCGTCGCAGTGGTGAAGTTGTCAGTCGGCTGCGAGATATTGACCAAATTAATCAATTAATTGCTCAAGTTGTTGTTGGATTACCAAGTCAATTTTTTATTGCGGTAATTTCCTTATTTCTCATGTTATTTTATAGTTGGAAACTTACCTCAGCAGCTTTAGTAATTTCTGTGGTAATGACCATATCTACATTTATTTTTCAACCCACATTACAGCAAAAAACTAATGAACTGTTAGTTACAGAAGCCGAAACCCAAGGGGTTTTAGTCGAAACCTTTAAAGGTGCATTAACTCTCAAAACAACCACATCAGGAAGACAATTTTGGGATGAATTACAAAATCGCTTTAATCGTCTAGCTAGGCTCACATTTCAGACAATGCAAATTGGGATTATTAATAATACATTTTCTGGTTTTGTTTCTAGTATTGGTAGTGTAATTTTACTTTGGTTTGGTGGCTATTTAGTAATTAACCCATCTGAAAATTTGAGTATTGGACAATTACTAGCCTTTAACTCAATGAATGGTAATTTTATTGGGTTAATTAGTACAGTTATTAATTTTGTTGATGAATTTACTCGTGCAAAAACTGCTGTACGGCGGTTAACAGAAGTTATTGATGCCACTCCAGAAGATGATGATAATGGTAAAAAACCTTTTGCGACAATTTCTGAAAATGCTGATATTATTTGTACAAATATAAACTTTCATTATCCTGGTCGAATTGATTTATTAGAAGATTTTTCTTTAACGATTCCTGGAGGTAAAAATATTGCTTTAATTGGTAAATCTGGTTGTGGTAAAAGTACATTGTCTAAATTAATTTCCGGTTTATATAAACTTGAATCTGGTAACATACGAATTGGGCTTTATAACCTCCAAGACCTTTCTTTAGAATCTCTCCGTCAACAGGTAGTTCTCGTTCCCCAAGATGCTCATTTTTGGAATCGTTCTATTGTCGAAAACTTCCGATTAGGAGCGCCTTATGTTAGCTTTGAGCAGATTGTCAAAGCTTGTCAAATTGCTGGTGCTGATGAATTTATCAGTAAAATGCCTGAGACATATCAAACTATTTTAGGTGAATTTGGTGCTAATATTTCTGGTGGACAAAGACAAAGATTAGCCATAGCTAGAGCCATTGTTACAGACCCAGCAATTCTCATTTTAGATGAATCTACAGGTGGACTTGATCCAGTGAGTGAAGCCCAAGTTTTAGACCAATTATTTGAACATCGTCAAGGAAAAACAACGATTTTAATTACTCACCGACCCAAAGTAATTAATCGTGCTGATTGGATTGTTTTAATAGATCAAGGTAAGTTGAAATTACAAGGTTCTTTACAGGATTTACGTACTAAATCAGGAGATCATTTAGATTTTTTAATTCCCTAATTCCCTCTTGTGTTTACCCCCCTTAATTGGGAGTAGGGGGAGTAGGGGGAGTAGGGGGAGTAGGGGGAGTAGGGGAGGTAGGGGGGAGTAGGGGAGGTAGGGGAGTAGGGGGAGTAGGGGAGGTAGGGGAGGTAGGGGAGTGAAGAGTAAAAGAGTAAAGGAGGTGAGAAAGAAGATGATTGGTAACTCAGAAGAATCAAACTCAATATCAATGGTTAAATCTCATAGAGATTTGGGAATTTATCAAATTGCTGTTGAAGCAGCAATGAAAATTTTTGGGTTATCAAAAAATTTTCCTGTTGAAGAAAGATATTCTCTAACAGATCAAATTCGTCGTTCTTCTCGTTCTGTTTGTGCGAATATGGCAGAAGCTTGGCGTAAACGTCGTTATGAGGCTGCTTTTGTTGCTAAATTAAATGATTGTGAAGCTGAATCTGCTGAAACTCAAACATGGATAGAATTTACAGTTAAATGTAATTACTTCGATATTGAAACGGGACGTAAACTTTATGGTAATTATAATCAAGTTTTATCTGGTTTAGTGACTATGATCAATAACCCATCACGCTGGTTAATGAATCATAAAAACCATAAAAACCATAAATATTAATCTTCCCCCACCCCCCCCACATCCCCCACATCCCCCACCCCCCCCACCTCCCCTATATCATTCATTATTCAGATAACCATGACTTACACTCACAATCAAGAATTTAATTCTGTCATTGAAACTGATAATTCACTTCCACCTGTTAGTCGTTGGACATCCTTAGCAGGTTTATTTTTGATGGGGACTGTTATTACTAGCATTTATTTATCTTCATGGGTGAAATATAATGTCACGGTAAAAGCTGCGGCTATTGTTCGTCCCATAGGTGAAACTCGTGTGGTGCAATCAAGAATAGAAGGGACAGTTAAAAGTATTTTAGTCAAAGAAAATCAAATTGTTAAGCAAGGAGACGTAATTGCCCTTTTAGATACTGAGCAATTGCTAATTAAAAAAAGCCAATTAGAAGACAGTATTAAACAAAATACATTACAAATATTACAAATATATGCTCAAAACCGGACATTAAATTATCAAATTATAGCTGAAAAAAAAGTTATAGAAACTATCGTTAATTCTGCAAAAGAGGACTTATTAAGAAATCAAAGGGAATATCAAGAGCGAAAAATCAATACTGAAAGTGAATTAATAACAGCAGAGGTAAATATTCAAAAAGAATTAGTAGATTTAGAAAAAGCAAAAGCTGATTTAGATTTCGCAAAGTCGGATAGAGATCGTTATAAGCAGTTATCCAAAATTGGTGCAATTGGTAACAGAGAATTTGAGCAAAAACAGCTAGTTGTGCAACAGACAACCTTAACACTACAATCTGCAAAAAAAGCTGTTGATCTTGCTAAAATCAAAATTAAATCAACTCAAGCCGCGATTAATCCAACTACAGCAATGGTAAAAATGGCACAAGAACGGATTGCTCAAGAAACTGCTAGAGGTGAAGCAAATATAGCGGCTCTAAATAAAGAAAAAGAAGGCTTAATTCAGCGATTGGTAGAAATACAAACTCAAATAAAACAATCACAAAAAGAACTTCAACAACTTGAAAATCAGCGAAAAAGTAGCATTATTGTTGCCACAAGTAATGGCATTATCTTTAAACTTAATTTAAGAAATTCTGGTCAAGTTGTCCGCGCTGGCGAATCTATTGCTGAAGTTGTCCCTGATAGTGCTTCTTTAGTAATTAAAGCCATGATTCCCACGGCGGAAATTAACAAAATTGCTATTAGTCAAAAAGTGCAACTTCGTGTTGATGCTTGTCCCTATCCTGATTATGGAATTGCTAATGGGACTGTTAAAACCATTTCTCCAGACGCAATTACACCTCAGAATAAAGATATAACTACGACAAATTCTCCTGGTATTAGCTACTTTGAAGCCACAATTCAGCCCGAAAGCAATTCATTTGGAATTAATGGTCATAAATGTCTGCTACAATCAGGAATGAACGCTACAGCCGATATTATTTCTAGAGAAGAAACAGCATTGCAATTTATGTTGAGAAAAGCTAGACTAATTACTGATTTATAAGTAGCTAAATAGCCGGAAAACTTAAATTAATTAGCAGGTGTTTGAAAAGTCATGATTGCTGTATCAAATATTTTACCCCTCCCTAACCCTCCCCTTATAAAGGGGAGGGAACTGGATTTTTCTTGTTTCCCCCCTATAAAGGCTACTGTGTACACACAAGTTATCGAATACCCCACCCTAACCCTCCCCTTGCAAAGGGGAGGGAACTAATTTTTCCGGTTTCCCCCCAAAGCATCGGGGGGATTAAGGGGGGTAAAAATGTGATGAAAATACGGGATACCACTTTTAAAACATCCTCTTAGCGGGTGTTTGAAAAGTCATGATTGCTGGATAAAATATTTTACCCCACCCTAACCCTCCCCTTATAAAGGGGAGGGAACTAATTTTTCCGGTTTCCCCCCAAAGCATCGGGGGGATTAAGGGGGGTAAAAATGTGATAAAAATTACGGGATACCACTTTTAAAACATCCTCTTAGTAGAAACAAAGAACAGGAAAATCATGTATGTAATTAATTCTGTCGTATTATTTATTGAATAGTCCTGTAATTTGAATAAATATCTCCTAAAAATTTCTGACCCTGATATATCTACTCTGATTTTTTATTCCCATTTACTAGAATTAGAGCATCTTTACAATAGCTTTAAATTCTTAATATCAGGTAAATGCTTCTACTTAACAAAAACCTTATGTCAATTTGGCACTTTTATTTATAAGCATTTTCTATTACTTAATATCTCCTATAGTACCAGGTAATATATCTGTCAAAACTCTGATTAATCCTAAATTATTGTTAAACAAACATATTTATTATTGTTATAGATCAACTTCATAATCTCAGTATTTTCTAATATTTTTCATAGGGTGAGGGGTGACACCCCCCATAGCCAATAAGTTATAACTAAGAGAGTCTAGAAAAAAGTAATTAATAGTAGTAGATAGCAACCAAAATTGATCAGGTGTATAACTATTGGGACAATTATTAGATATGCAACAAGTTTCATCAGAAAAATCATGTTTAAAATTCATAGTCATTGATGACCACGAGTCAGTTTTAAATGGGACAGTAGAAATTTTACGAAAAAACTATCCTAGCGCTGAATTTAATCCGGCTACAAATGCTAGTTATGCTTTTGAGCAAGTTATTAATTACCAACCTGACCTAGTAGTTATGGATCTTTCCATACCAGAGAAGCCGGAAACTACAGCAAAAGTTGATACAGGGATTCAACTGCTTAAGGTTTTGATGAAAAATTATTCCCATTTGAATCTTGTTATTCAAAGCGCCCATGTGAAAACATTGATCCGCATTCGTCCTTATATTGATAATCATAAAGGAGGCTTCACTGTCGCTGATAAAAGTCTTCCTACCCAGGAAATGTTAACTAGAGTTGATTGGGCATTACAGGGATTAACTCATACAAAAGATATCAAAGGAATTCATTCAGGTTTAGAGGTAAAACCAGAATGGTTAAAGGTGCTGAATCTAGCCTTTGAAGAAGGATTACAAGATAAAGTAATTGCCAAAAATATGTGCATATCTGAACGCATGGTGCGTCATTATTGGAGTAAGTTACAAGATGCTTTAAATATTTACCCAGAAGAAGGTAAAAATATCCGTATTCAAACGGAAATGAGAGCTAGAGCCGAAGGATTAATTGATTAATCAACTAATAAATAAAGTTAGTATAAGAGGTTGTTTGAAAACTTTTTCGTGTGGGATCTGACACCCGCAGATCCCCCTAAATCCCCCTTGAAAAGGGGGACTTTGAGGAATTTAGCCCCCCTTTGTAAGGGGGGTTGGGGGGGATCTCGATTAATTCTGATACTTTTCAAACATCCTCTAATCAATAATATTTTTTCCATCATTAAGGTGTTAAGACTGGAATAAAAGCTTATGCAAACTCAATTTTGGAAGAAACTACAGGAAGAAATTTATTTTGTTTCTGTAGGCAAGTTATCAGAGGTTATCATTACTATTTTTAGTCTAGTATTGATTAGCCATTTTTTATTAACTTGGGTGTGGTCATTTTCCATGTTTCCAGGAATTTTTGTTATGGTTGTAAATGGCATCAGTATCGTGTCTTTATATCAATATAATCAAACAATTAAATCTGGAATCAAAGCTCGTCAAACCATGATTGAAACTACATTTGAAACAATTCATAATGGACCACTGCAAAGTCTAGCTAAAGTTTTAAGATTAGTTAAAGGGCAGGATTTACCAATGAATAAATTGCTGCCTACTATAGAAAAAGAACTTGAAGAATTGAACCAAGAGTTACGAGGAATGTATGAATTTTGGCAACAAGAAACTCTTAATCAAGACACTAGCCTTTATTTAGGAAGTAATGTAGTTATAGATTTGCGAAACCCTTTACATGAAATTCTCTACCAAGTTTATACCTACACCTTAGAACGGGATTTTCCCTGTTTTAAAACCCTCAAACTAAAAATCCATAGTTTTGAGCCTATAGATGAAAGCAGTTTGAGTATTGAAAATAAGCGAGGACTTTGCCGATTTTTAGAAGAAGCCTTATGTAATGTTGGTAAACACGCCACCGGCATCACCTGTTTACAAGTTACTTATTCCTGGGTTGAAGATCAAGGGATTTACACTCTGAGCATTATAGATGATGGTTTAGGGATTTACCCATTAAAAGAAGGTTGGGGAACAAAACAATTTAAAAATTTAGCACAACAAATTAAAGGTAAATTTAGGCGAGTTCCCCTTTATCCTCAAGGTACTCTTTGCGAGTTATCTTGGCATTTACAAAATTCTTCATGGTGGCAATAAAAACTAGGAAAATTAGAAAATCTTGATGTTTCGCTTTTTCTTTAATAGCTGACTGTGCAAATAAGTAGGTTAACAGAAAAAATTAAAGGTATGTGAAGAAAAGTAAAATCGCCCAAAACTTCTCCCCCCTTGCCTGTTCCCATACTCCTGAATGGGCGCAGGCCCTGCGCCCCTACCTGCCTGATAGCGCAGCGTGGCGTTAGCCATACTCCTGTCCTCACAGACAACTTATTCAGCAAACCCTACTTACTGTGTCAAAATAGAGAATCAAGGATCATATTGAGCAAAAGGAAAGCTAAAAAACACCGTGCAGATTACATTCTTAGGGACGAGTTCAGGTGTACCAACAAGATCACGCAACGTTTCTAGCGTAGCGCTGAGATTGCCACAACGGGCAGAACTGTGGTTATTTGACTGTGGGGAAGGAACTCAACATCAAATTTTGCGGAGTGACTTAAAAGTTAGCCAACTATCCCGAATTTTTGTCACCCATATGCACGGTGATCATATTTTCGGCTTAATGGGATTGCTGGCTAGTTGCGGTTTAGCAGGTAATGTAGACAAAATTGATATTTATGGTCCATCGGGATTAAACGAATACTTACAAGCCGCTTCTCGTTACTCCCACACCCATTTTTCCTACCCCATTAAAGTGCATACCGTTCAGCCGGGGGTAATTTATGAAAATGATGAATTTACAGTTAGCTGTGGTCTTTTACATCACCGTATTCCTGCTTTTGGCTACAGAGTCACGGAAAAAGATAGAACCGGACGTTTTGATATAGAAAAAGCCAAAGCCTTAGAAATTCCTTCAGGTCCAATTTATGGACAACTCAAGCGCGGTGAAACAGTCACCCTGGCAGACGGAAGAGTAATCAATGGTGGTGAATTATGTGGTCCAACAGAAATTGGGCGAAAAATTGCCTATTGTACAGATACTGTTTATTGTAATGGTGCAGTGCAATTAGCAGATGATGCAGATGTGTTAATTCATGAAGCCACGTTTGCTCATCAAGATTCAGAAATGGCTTTTCAAAGGCTACATTCTACAACTACAATGGCAGCCCAAACGGCACACATTGCAGGAGTTCGTAAACTGATTATGACACATTTCAGCCCTCGTTACGCTCCAGGGAATACTATTGAATTAAAAGATTTACTTAAAGAAGCAAAAGCAATTTTTCCTAAAACAATTATGGCTCATGATTTTATGGTTTATGATGTTCCTCGCAGACGGGAAATTGAATCAAATGTGAGTGCATGATTTTGCTATAATTACCACTTATCCCTAATTTATCGTCCTCTAACTATGAGCAACATTCCCCAAATTGGCCAACCTGCACCGGATTTTTCTACCCCTGACCAAAACAATCACCTAGTGAATCTCGCTGATATAAATCAGTGGCTAGTCCTCTATTTTTATCCTAAAGATAATACACCTGGTTGCACTACAGAAGCTCAAGATTTTACAGAATTATCCTCAGAATTTACAACAGCAGGCGCAAAAATCATCGGTGTTAGTCCAGATTCTGCAACCTCCCATTGTAAATTTATAGATAAACATAATTTATCAATTACCCTATTAACTGATTCTGAACATCAATTAATAGAAGCCTATGGTGCATGGCGTTTAAAGAAGTTTATGGGTAAAGAATATATGGGGGTTGCCCGTTCAACTTTCTTGATTTCACCTGATAAAATCATTGCCTACATTTGGCCTAATGTCAAAACAAAAGGTCATGCTGAATCTGTACTCAAGAAAATCCAGGAATTAGCTGCTAATTAAACTTTTATAAGAGCATCCGGTAAGCGTAAATCTCAGTGTCTTTAGACCTGAGATATAAGGGACACGAGGGATTTTAATCCCTGTGGTATGTTACAATTAAATTGTGAGTAAGAACAAAAAAACATCTATGTGTTGAAGCATTTTAGTACGGAGAAATCCCGGCTCATAAGACACAACGGTTAGGTTCAAGTCCTAACGGCAGTATTCATCTCGTTCCCAGTCTCTGACTGGGAATGAATTCTAGAAGGCTCTGCCTTCAATAATATTAGAGGCAGAGCCTCATCAATTGCATTCCTAGTCAGAGACTAGGAACGAGATATTCCCACCTTATACAATAGGAATATCAATTCCATTATTTGTATTATGGTTCAATTCATCCAAGCGCAAAATATAGGCATTGCCTATTTAGAGGCAAGATTTGATCTAGAACAAACCGACAATGAAGGATTCTTCACTGAATGGTTAGAAAATTTGCCAGAAATCTCTGATTTAGAAAAGCAATATTTAGACAGAGTAAAATTGCATTTTCTCCGATTGGTTAAACATCCTCCTTTATCGGAAGAAACAGTAAAGTTAGTAGTTTTATCTCCCTTACTCAGTTTAGCTGGATTTTATGATGAACCTTTCTTGATTAGAAGTGAATCATCAATAGAAATTGCCGTCGAAGATGCGGAAGAAGTTATTAGGGGCAGAATTGATGTTTTAGTTATCCAGCAACAATTATGGTTATTGGTAATAGAGTCGAAAAAACCTGCTTTTTCCCTGTTAGAAGCCATACCTCAAGCACTTACTTATATGCTGGCTAATCCTCAACCTACAAAACCCGTGTTTGGATTAGTAATGAATGGCAGTGATTTTATTTTTCTTAAACTTTCTCAAATCAATCAACCTCAATATGCTTTGTCTGATCAATTTACACTTTTGAAGCGAGAAAACGAACTTTATCAAGTTTTCCGAATCTTAAAAAAACTAGGTCAAATTTTGAATTAAGTAGGTGAACACAATAAAACCAAACTGTGTAAAGAAACGTAAAATCGCCCAAACCCTCTTCACTCTTGCCTCTTGCCTTTTGCCTTGCCATAACGACAATTTTCAACGCCAACCTACTTAATCGTCAATTAATTATGTCCAGTCGTCCTATCTACCTCGATTGTCATGCTACTACCCCCGTTGATGAAAGGGTAATGGCTGCTATGATTCCCTATTTTACAGAAAAGTTTGGTAATGCGGCTAGTATTAGTCATGTTTATGGTTGGGAATCTGAAGCTGCTGTTAAACAAACACGGGAAATTTTAGCAGACGCAATTAATGCGACACCCGAAGAAATTGTTTTTACCAGCGGTGCAACGGAAGCAAATAATCTAGCTATTAAAGGTATTGCTGAAGCTTATTTCCCAAAAGGTCAACACATTGTAACTATTAATACGGAACATAAAGCAGTTTTAGATCCTTGCGAATATTTAAAAAGTCTTGGTTTTGATATTACAATTTTGCCAGTAAGAAAAGATGGATTAATTGACTTAAATCAGTTAGAAAAAGCCTTGCGTGATGATACAATTTTAGTATCTGTGATGGCTGCAAATAATGAAATTGGGGTTTTACAACCAATAGCCGAAATTGGGGCAATGTGCCATCAACGGCAAATTATTTTTCACACAGACGCAGCCCAAGCTATTGGTAAAATCCCTTTAGATGTGGAAGCGATGAATATTGATTTAATGTCTCTTACAGCCCATAAAGTCTATGGACCGAAGGGAATTGGGGCTTTATATGTTCGCAGACGTAATCCCAGAGTGAAACTTGCTTCCCAACAACATGGGGGAGGACATGAAAGAGGAATGCGTTCTGGGACATTATATACACCGCAAATTGTCGGTTTTGGTAAAGCTGTAGAAATTGCCATAACCGAACAAGAAACAGAAAATCAACGGTTAACAGTATTAAGAGAAAGATTGTGGCAACAGTTATCTATTGTAGAGGGAATTTATATAAATGGAGATCCTCAAAAACGATTAGCAGGAAATTTAAATATTAGTGTGGAAGGTGTAGATGGTGCGGCACTTTCTTTAGGGTTACAATCAGTCGTGGCTGTGTCTTCTGGTTCTGCTTGTTCTTCTAATAATATTGCCCCTTCCTATGTGTTGAAAGCGTTGGGACATTCAGATAAATTAGCTTATGCTTCGGTGCGATTTGGGATTGGGCGATTTAATACAGTTGAGGAAATTGATCAAGTTGCCCAACAGGTAATTTCTACTGTGCAAGGTTTAAGAAGCGCGTCAGTAATGAGGGTTTGCTGAAAAGGTTTGGGCAAACCCCCTGTGGTTACCTACAGCGATTTCCAATCATATAAGGTACATCTTAGCCCCCTCATCGCACCCCCCTAAATCCCCCCGCAGCGGGGGGAAGAAAAGGATAAGCTTTTGATACTGGAGGGGGTTGGGGGTGGGGTTCTTGTTCCGGGTTTGATGACAATTTGCTGTAAATCGAATGGGGCAAGCACGGGGGCATTGCCCCTATGGAAAACTAATTATTAGAGATCATTGTTCCTAGTGCAGCTATCAACTTATCTACACTTTCAGGACGGCTATTAAAACCCATTAAACCTACACGCCAAACTTTACCGGCAAGTTCACCTAAACCGCCGCCAATCTCAATATTATGCTCAATTAATAACTGCCTAGCAACTGATTTACCATTTACTCCTTCGGGAATACAAACAGTGGTTAAAGTTGGTAATCTGTATTCTTTTTCAACGTGCATTTTTAAACCCATGTCTTCCAATCCTTCCCACAGATATTCGACATTTTTTTGGTGACGTTGCCAACAACTGGCTAACCCTTCTTCTGCTACTAAACGTAGAGCTTCCCGTAATCCATAGTATAGGTTAATTGGTGCAGTGTGGTGATATGTGCGATCGCTCCCCCAATATTTCCCCAACAATGTCATATCTAAATACCAGTTTGCCACCTTAGATTGACGCTTCTGTAGCTTCTCCATTGCCCGCCCACTCATGGTAAACGGTGACGCACCTGGAGAACAACCCAGCCCTTTTTGACTACAGCTATAAGCCAAATCAACGCCCCATTCATCCAAAAATATGGGAACACCACCTAAACTGGTAACAGTATCTACTAACAACAATGTGCCATGTTGACGACACAACTCACCCACACCATCCAAAGGTTGACGTGCGCCGGTGGAAGTTTCGGCATGAACTAAAGCCAAAATTGCCGGTTTATGGGTAGCAACTGCGGCACTGATTTCCTCTAAATTGAAAACTTGTCCCCAGGGTTTAGTAATAGTTCGCACATCTGCCCCATATCTACCCGCCATATCTACCAAGCGATTACCAAAATAACCAGCTACCCCAATTAATACGACATCACCCGGTTCTACAGAATTAGCTAACGTGGCTTCCATAGCGGCTGTACCCGTGCCACTGACAGCAATAGTATGGGGGTTTTCTGTTTGCCATGCGTAACGCAACAGAGATTGAATCTCATCCATGAGGTTTAAAAAAGCCGGATCTAAATGCCCTACAGGTGTGGTATTCATCGCCTGTAATATGGCTGGATGGACGTTAGAAGGACCTGGACCCAATAGGAGACGGTGGGGAATATTCAGGGGTTCAAGTCCTAACCGCTGACTGTCGTTAATGGAAATGGTAGATGTCATAAACTTAATTTATCTGAGATTAAATGGGAATCAATCGCATGATATAGCGGTATGTAGTCAATGTATATGCCGAAGTGCGACTAATTAATCAAACATCATATTTTTTTCCGCACCATTCAAATATAGCGGCATCTAAGTAGGGCTTGCTGAATAAGTTGTCTGTGAGGGCTAGAAGTATGACTAACCCCACGCTACGCCTGATGCCTCCGGCTCCCGCAGGCATACGGCACACTACGTGAACGCTATCAGGAGGTAGGGGCGCAGGGCCTGCGCCCATTCAGGAGTATGGCTAACGCCACGCTATGCTATCAGCAAACCCTAAGTAGGTGAACACCAAAAAATAAATTACCCAATTTTGTGGGATGGGCATACTATGGCTAACGCCACGCTACGCTATCGACAAGCTCAGCACAAGTCCTGCCCGTCCTTGATGATTAGCAGGCAATTCGTCCCGCACCACAAGAAATTTTTGGGTATTTTTTTAATTGGAAGTCCCTAAGTAGGTGAACACAATAAAACCAAACTGTGTAAAGAAACGTAAAATCACTCAAAACTCTCTTCCTGTTCCCTGTTCCCTGTTCCCTGTTCCCTGCCCTCACAGACAACTTTTTCAGCAAACCCTACTTAACTTTGACATTGAGAACAGAAATGACTAGAACGCCCACCTAACTTAATTCGCCCGATCACATTACCACAAACCTTACAAGGTTCTCCAGTGCGGTTATAAACCCAGGCTTCACCGCCATAATTACCGTTAACACCTTTAACACTCAAGAAATTACTAAAAGTCGTTCCACCTACCGCAATACTCGCTGATAAAACTTGAATAATTGCCGTTCGTAAAAGTTCAATTTGGGGAAGTTGTAATTCTGTACAGAGAGTAGTTGGTAAAATCCCACTTTTAAATAAAGCTTCATCTGCATAAATATTACCTAATCCTGCCACCATTGACTGATCTAATAATCCAGTTTTAATAGGACGACGGGATTTTTTTAATTTATCGGCAAAATACGCCACAGTGAACTCTGGGGAAAAGGGGTCAACTGCCAATTTTGCCAAACCTGTAATAATACTTTCTACAGCTACATCACCAGGAACATACCACATTTGCCCGAAGGTGCGCTGGTCAACAAAGCGTAATTCTTGCTTTTCCCCAAAAAATAACCTGACTCTGGTGTGTTTGTGTAAAGGTTGATCTTGGGTTAACCAAAGTAACTGACCGGTCATGCGGAGGTGAACTCCTAAATAACTGGGAGAAGATGAGGAAAGTTCAGCTAAGAGATATTTACCACGACGATGCCAGGTAGCAATAGTATTCCCTTTAACTTTATCAATAAATTCATCAACAGAAAACGGGTAGGCAATGGTACGTTGTAGCAACACATCCCCTCCCGTCACTTCTTGACTCAGGGTTAATTGATTCAAACCCCGGCGGACTGTTTCAACTTCAGGCAGTTCAGGCATTCAAGCAAATAATATTTTTAGGGGAAGGTATGGTCAAACAGAGGAAATTGATCAAGCTGTTGACGTTGATATCTCCTCCTATTATTCCATTAAACAATCCCCTTGATGCTTGACTATTTATTTGGCTGCGGCTTTGGGTTTAGGTGCTTCCACCTCAATTAATTCATCTACAGCAAAGTTGTTGGTGTTGAGATCAGAGTAGTTAACTTTGTCAAAGCGAACAATTACAGGGTATTTGATGGCGCTTTTGTCAACAGAAACCACTGTACCAAGATCCTGAAACCAGTAGGACTCAGGGCGGAGAACACGTACTTTAGAACCACGTTGAACCATGATGGATCTTCCCTTTTGAAGTATGAATTGCCGTTAAAGTAGGGCTGATTGTTTTCACTCTACAACCTCAAGGTATTTGCTTGTGGTTTTGTTAAGTTATTTGTCAAATTGCTGGGTTCTCATGGGTAATGAGTTGTTAATCTTCTCTTTGACTTCTTGACAAACTACCCATAATAGGGTAAGTTCATTCCCAAACACTCCTGGCAAAATGTTCTATGTCTTACTTAATACAAAAACACTACCTTCGTTCCCCCTACCTATACGGAGATCATTATCTATATAAGTAATATCTAGCCAACCTTGTTGTTGTTCACTTTGAATGGGAAAATCAAAAGCGGTAAATTTTTTGCCTAATTCAATTTGTTGGATGAAGTTTCCCGGTGTTGTATAGCCAATTAGGCTTTGTAAACCAATTATAGAACGCTGGAATTTTACTTGCACACGCTGTTGGGATACTGGTTCAAATTTAGCAGCAACGCTAACTACTCCTGCGAACAAAGGAATGCCATAAATCTCAGCTATGTTATAAACACTGTTGCTTTCTACCCGAATACATTGGTAAATTTGACCAAGTTTACAAAAGGGTAAACGATCTATGTTTAATAAGGCTTTGCTTGTGGTGTATAGTAGTCGCCAGTCACCTTCTAGTAAATTACTAGCTGCTAATGGTCGTGGCGTGGGATTAAAGTCTTCTAGGTTGGCGATCGCTGCTAAAATAGCTTGTTGTTGTGGCTGACTTGCTAATAAACCGCGATTAGTGCCAACAATTAGATCAATAAGAGTTGATTTGCCTATCATTACCCAATGCCTCAAGAGAGTTTACATGATGAAATAGCATTAATAAAATATTAATGTCCTTTGTCTATAACCAGACAATTCATGAATAATGCCTTTTTGACTACCGTTCGGTAATTAAATGAAAATTTTCTTTGATTCGGATTCAGCAGTTAAAGACCTGTATGAAGGAATAAATTAACTCGTATCAAGTCAGTATGATAGACTCTTAGTGTCTAGTTATATAAACCCTCGTGTGTGATTGTTAATATGTTAGATTCTCCCCTCCGTGAAGCCCCCCGAAACCAGCGAGCATCAGTTATTCCCTTAAAACAAGAGTCCTCTATGTTGGACTGGTTGCGGCTGAGTGGCAGATTGATAGCCCGTGATATCCATGACACCGACTCGCGGGAAGATGTAGAAGTAATATCCGATTTTCTGGGCGCAGACGACGGAATTGGTGATATTGATTATGATGATGACGATGATACACCTGTTGATGATGACTAGCACCGCAGGGCGGAAGTCAAAAGTCAAAAATCAAAAGTCAAAAGTAATATTAAGCAAGCTTTTTGGCGATTGAGAATGGTTAGTTTATTGAGGCGGTGCTGTACTAGTTCCCAAAATACTGCGAACTATCAGCTAAAAACAGTCTCTATGGTTTTATTTAGGTTTTTTAAAGTGTGGAGTGAAGGGAATTTTTTTTGTGGACGCTAAATTATCTCCTAACCAAAGTTTGAATTTTTCGGGAATTGGCTTGGCTTCCTTGCTGGCCTTGGTACTGAGTGCAACAGCCTTGATTTTCGATAGCATGGGGCATAGAACCCCTTGGTATCCTATTTCCCTCACCCTACCTTTTTTATTGACTGCTGTGGGTGTGACAATTCTGGGACAGTGGGTGATTCCTCTGTTACAAAGGCTGAAAACGGGGCAGATTATCCGGGAAGATGGACCCCAGGCACATCTCAAAAAGGCAGGAACACCAACTATGGGAGGTATATTTTTTATCCCTGTAGCGGTGATAATTGCTTGTATATTGGCGGATTTTTCTGAAAATGTCCTGGCGGTTTCGGCTTTAACTCTCAGCTACGGTTTCATTGGTTGGATAGACGACTGGCAAATTTTACGTCGGAAGTCTAACAAGGGAATTTCTCCGAAGATGAAGTTAGCTTTGCAAGTTATCTTTGGGGCTGTATTTTGCGCCTGGTTGATGTTTAAAGGTGACTTTAGTATAACTAATATCCATTTACCTTGGGTGGGTTTATCCTTACCTTTGGGACTGTTGTTCTGGCCTGTAGCCGGATTTGTCCTGGTTGCAGAGAGCAATGCTACTAATTTAACAGATGGGATTGATGGTTTAGCAGCGGGAACAGTGGCGATCGCTATTTTCGCATTAGGTGTGATTATTGCGCCAACTTCTCCCGACTTGATGGTTTTCTGTGCTGCTGTCAGCGGTAGCTGCTTGGGCTTTTTAGCCTACAATCGCAACCCGGCTAGTGTTTTCATGGGTGACACCGGTTCTTTAGCCCTGGGTGGCGCTTTAGCTGCGGTTGCACTGTTAACTAATACCTTAGTAGTCTTGTTTATCTTGAGTGGGATTTTCTTTGTCGAAACTCTCTCTGTGATGGCACAAGTTGGTTATTATAAAGCGACAAAAGGACCAGATGGCAAAGGTAAGCGATTATTTAAAATGGCACCTTTACATCATCATTTAGAATTAACTGGTTGGTCAGAATTGCAAGTAGTGGCTGTGTTTTATATTATCGCCGCTTTTCTAGCTTCCGTTTGTATTATGTCCATAAAATAATCAGTTTTGTTTTAATCATCAGATTTTTCACAAATAAAAATTCACAACCTCCAAATTTGGGGGTTGTTTTTGTTTTGAGATTGGGGGTCCTGTCCAGAACGTAAATTACCCCAATTCCCAATACTCAAATTGTCATTTACATCCTTGAATTTGGAGTTTAAGTAAGAGGTTATTTGAAAACTTTTTCCTGTGGGATCTGATCCCCCTAAATCCCCCTTGAAAAGGGGGACTTTGAGGAATTTAGCCCCCCTTTGTAAGGGGGGTTGGGGGGATCTCGATTAATTCTGATACTTTTCAAACATCCTCTTAATTACCAGATTGGATTTGTGGATTTTTCAGATGTGGATTTTTCCAGTCTAAAGGATTTAATTATGGTGTCTTCCACAGTTTTCGCAAACTCTGGATAGGATTTATCTTCAGCGCGATAGGTGAGAATATAGGCTTTTTTACCATTAACAATCCATACTTGCATTTCTTGGAAATTTACCTTGTGGATATTATCTCTGCTTTCATAAACTACTTGATAACCTTGTGTTTCACCAAGTTGTATTTGTCCAGATTTGATAATTTTCGCATTTTGTCCTAATGCTTCAATTTGTCGGATAGAAAACTTAGTATAATCTTCCAAAGACTCCGACTGGAATAACTCATCTATAGTGATAAAAAATTCTGGAGTTAGAGAAGATGAAATCGTATTTTTCGGGATAATTCGCGTTAATTTATCTATTGCTGGTGTTTCTTGCCAATTTTTAGGATATTTAAATTTAACCCCAGCTTTTGCATATTCTACTACTTTAATTGGTGGTTGCAAATAACTATTAATACCCATCACACCAATAGTTATTAAAGTTATTAAAAAAGCCGATTTTATGAGTAAAAATTTTAAATTGTGAGATGGTTTATTGATGGGCTTTGTATTATTATTATTATTATTGACTGAATGATCTGGTTGTGTGGTTATTTGAGATTCATTTACAGCCGTCATAACTTCTGCTGCTGATTGAAACCGGTGTCTAGGGTTAATCTTGAGCATTTTATCTAAAATATTAGCTAGAGAAGGGCTAATAATTATACTAGCTTGTTGTCGCCAATTTCGGTAATTATTGTCAAGGTAATCAACAGGAGTTGTACCTGTGAGTAACTCCAGACAAGTAACAGCTAAACTATATAAATCACTAGACGGATAAATTTCTCCTATTCTTCCTTCTTCAGGTCTTTGTTCAGGAGAAGCGTATACTTTTGTAAAAATAGGTACAGATTTTTTTATATTTGTTTCACCAGAAACAACTTGTTTCACCGCTCCAAAATCAATTAAAAATAGTTTTTGTGTTGCTGTTTCTCTAACAATATTACTGGGTTTAATATCTCGATGGATAGAATTTTGGTCATGAATAAATTGTAAAATCGGTAAAATTTGCTTTAAAAAATCTAAAATATCTGTTTCGGAAAAACGAACTTTTCTTCTGAGTTCCTGAGACAGATCTTCACCTTGGATATATTGTTGTACTGAATATTTAAACTCAAGTTCTTCTTGTTGACCAAAAGCGGGAGCGGTCAGGGAAAAATAATCATATAATGTGGGAATATTCCCGTTATTGTCACCTAAAAATTCTAAAACCTGAGCTTCTCGATCAAAAGCTGCTTTGATTGCTTCAACAATTTTGTCAGCAATTTCCGGGTTGTCATTAATATTCAATCGTTTGATTACACATTGACGCTGATTCACAGAATCTAAATCAATAGCTTGAAAAGTAGCACCAAATCCTCCTTTTCCCAGAGGTTTAATAGTTTGATAATGTCCCTTTCTCCCCTTTAATATTAGGGGCATTCCACAAGCTTGACAGAATATTTCCGAGGTAGTATTAGAATCTGGAGAGTCGGGAAAACGGTTTTCGGGACTAGGGCAGTGCGGTCTGGTACAATAGTACATGATAGATAAAATAGTACATGATATAGTTACAGTGTTAATCCATCAAATCGGATTGTATCATAAAATTAACTTCTAAGTAAACAGCTGAATATTTTCAAAAAATTAGTATACAATCAGTTATGTGTGTATCAAGTAGCCTTGCTGAATTGAGACATGAAAATCAAAAATTCCATGTCTCAAACTCCGCGCCTCTGCGCCTCTGGGTGAGGAAAATTCATATTTTCACTCACCAACACCTATAAAGTTTAAAAAAAGTAGCACCATAATCACCAAAATTCAGTAATCAAAGGTCAAGCATTATGCAACTACCAGCATTAACTAGTGTCTTAGCATTCACCGCATTAACAGTTACCCTGAGTGTTAACCCCGGTTTGAGTCAAGAGATTCCCAAGCAAGAAGTTAGTTTTGCTTGTCGTTCAATTTCTTACCAAGGCAATACGGAAAGAGTTCCCACTACCATGGCCTTCGTTCCCGACAAAAAACCTAACCCTTATGTACCCATAATTGCTTGGAAATCTGACTCTTTTCCCAGTAGCGAATGGACTCCTAAAAGACGCTGTGAACAAGTAAGTAAAAAATTCCAGCAATTTTACCAACAAGGCCGATTAGATTATTTAACTACCGGTAAGTTGAATGGGTTGGGAGTTATCTGTGCGGCTAAACCTGGTGAATGCAATAAAAACAATATTTTATTTAGCGTCAGACCAGGTGTAAATCCCACTACAGTTCTA
Source organism: Anabaena sp. 54 (assembly GCF_017355725.1). Taxonomy (NCBI): domain Bacteria; kingdom Bacillati; phylum Cyanobacteriota; class Cyanophyceae; order Nostocales; family Nostocaceae; genus Anabaena; species Anabaena sp. 54. The sequence goes on along the minus strand of NZ_JAAVWA010000007.1, from coordinate 4,449 downwards.
GCTGAACTTGAGGATATCAGAGAAGGTAGAACTTCAGACCTGACTTGGCAAAATTCAGGTGAAAATACTTACTTAAATCTGGGTGAATATCTCAAAAAAATCTCTAAATAACAAAATACCCCACCCTAACCCTCCCCTTGTAAAGGCTACGGTGTACACACATCTCTAGACAGGATGCTAAACGTGATCCGATCCCCCTAAATCCCCCTTAAAAAGGGGGACTTTGAAGAATTTAGCCCCCCTTTTTAAGGGGGGTTGGGGGGATCTAAACGTTGTGGGGCAACTATAGAAGACTTGTGTGTACACCGTAGCTTGTAAAGGGGGGATTAAGGGGGGTAAATCACTACTAATAAAAACACTATTTAACTAATCATGAAACGTCAAATCGCCATTATCTCCTGCTTACTGCTGCTACCTTATCCAGTGTCAGCTATAGAAACCCAAATTAAGACGACAAAACTACTTACACAGACCTCGCAAAGGTGCAAATTACAACCAGCAGACCCAGAAAACGGTATTTATTCAGACCCACAATTACAAACCATTGCTAAACAAATTACAGTCAGAGTCAGAGACAAAGAAAGAGGCGCTTCCGGGACAATTTTCGCTAGAAAAGGTAACTCTTATTTAGTAGTGACTAATTCCCACGTCGTCAGAAGAATTAATAACATCAATATTATTACAGCCGATGGTCAAAAATATGCAGCTAAGATTTTACCTAATACTAATTTTGATAAATTCGATTTAGCTATAGTAGAATTTACATCTAATCAAAAATATTGTTTACCATCAGAAATTGCTGACAGAATCGCCTCTTTTGATATTAACTTAGAAACACCAGTTATGTCCGCAGGCTATGCTGTATCTGAGGATAAATTAGTATTAACAACAGGAAAAATACAACAAATCATTTCTCAACCCAGTTTAAAAGATGGTTATGAAATTGGCTATACCAGCGATATTCAACCGGGAATGAGTGGCGGTGCAATTATTAGTAATACAGGAAATTTAATAGGAATTAATGGGATTAGTTCCTATCCTTTGTCCAATACTGCTTATGTTTATACCAACGGAAAACGCCCCACAAATATAGAAATTCAAGAATTTAGAAAACTCAGTTGGGGAATACCTATTAAAACGGTTTTAGCTCAGGTAAGACCAGAAACTCTCACCGCTTATAATTTACCTATACCAGATATTAAACAGCAAATAGCAGAAACACCATTAATAGGATGGTTAGGAGAATTAGAAGCAAAAGCTAAACAAATTACCGTCAGAATTGATAGCAGTAGTGGTAATAATGGTTCAGGGGTAATTATCGCTAAGGAAGGAGATATTTACACCGTTTTAACTGCGGCTCATGTAGTTTGTAAACCACCAGATGAACCGGGAAAATGTAAGCCAAATACTTATAAAATCCTCACAGTAGATGGTAAACAATATCCCGTAGAACCAAGCACGATTAAATTAGAAGAAGGGGTAGATTTAGCAGTAGTTAAATTCACCAGTCGGGAAAATTATCAAGTTGCGACTTTAGCCAATTATCCCATAAAAGATGATGAATATATGTTCACGGCGGGTTATCCCAGATTAGGAGAAAAATCACCTTGGCGGTTCACATTGGGACAAATTTATAGTCGGGAAAGAGGATTATTAGCTACTACCCAATCAGATTTTAACAATAACAGTTTGGGTACAGCCCAAAGTGCAGCTTCTTTAACAGGAGGATATGAATTAGTTTATAGTAGTATCACCTTTGGCGGTATGAGTGGGGGACCTGTTTTAGATTCCCAAGGGCGAGTCATTGGTATTCATGGCAGAACAGAGGGAGAAGCTGCTATTGATAATAATAGTAGTAGTAAAGAAACTATCCAATTAGGTAATAGTTTGGGTATTCCGGTGAGTACATTTTTGGCATTAGCTACCCGACTGAATACTCAAGCCCAAAAGATAGAAACCACCCCAACACCAGAACTAAATCAACAAAAAGTTAAGTCTATTCAAACAGCGATTTTATCAGTAGATGTTTCCCAAGGCAATACTACCGCCAGTGCATGGTTAGAAAGGGGAAATCAACTGTGGCGCTTACGTCGTTATCCAGAAGCAATACAGGCTTTTGAAGCAGCAATTAAGCAAAAACCAAAGTTTATTCACCTGGCTTATTATGGTAAGGGTTTGGCGTTATATTGGAGTGGAGAATATCCAGAGGCTGCATTACAGCAAGCGGTGCAATCTCAACCTGATTTTGTTCCTGCTTGGAATAATTTAAGTGTAGTCTATAGAGAATCAAACCAACTGGATAAAGCCTTAGCAGCCATAGATAAAGCCATTCAACTCCAGCCCAATAATCCTAATTTGTATAATGAGAAGCTCGCAGTTTTAAGAGATTTAAAAAGATATAGAGAAGCAGCAGCAGCGATAAATAAAGCCATTGAACTCAGTCCCCGTGCAGTATTTTACAACAACCGGGGAATTGTCCGTAATGATTTAGGAGATAAGCCAGGAGCAATAGATGATTACAACCAAGCTATCAAGATTAATCCTAACGATGCCCTAGCCTACTACAACCGGGGAGTTGTCCGTAAGAAATTAGAAGATAAGCAAGGAGCAATAGATGATTACACCCAAGCTATCAAGATTAATCCTAACTTTACCGAAGTCTACAACAACCGGGGAGTTGTCCGTTATGATTTAGGAGATAAGCAAGGAGCAATAGAAGATTACAACCAAGCTATCAAGTTTAATCCTAACTTTACCGAAGCCTACTACAACCGGGGAGTTGTCCGTTATGATTTAGGAGATAAGCAAGGAGCAATAGAAGATTACAACCAAGCTATCAAGTTTAATCCTAACTTTACCGAAGCCTACAACAACCGGGGAGTTGTCCGTGATGATTTAGGAGATAAGCCAGGAGCAATAGAAGATTTCAACCAAGCTATCAAGATTAATCCTAACGATGCCCAAGCCTACAACAACCGGGGAGGTGTCCGTAATGAATTAGGAGATAAGCCAGGAGCAATAGATGATTTCAACCAAGCTATCAAGATTAATCCTAACGATGCCAATGCCTACAAAAACCGGGGAATTGTCCGTGATGATTTAGGAGATAAGCCAGGAGCAATAGATGATTTCAACCAAGCTATCAAGATTAATCCTAACGATGCCAATGCCTACAAAAACCGGGGAATTGTCCGTGATGATTTAGGAGATAAGCAAGGAGCAATAGAAGATTTCAACCAAGCTATCAAGATTAATCCTAACGATGCCAATGCCTACAAAAACCGGGGAATTGTCCGTGATGATTTAGGAGATAAGCAAGGAGCAATAGAAGATTTCAACCAAGCTATCAAGATTAATCCTAACCTTGCCCAAGCCTACTACAACCGGGGAAATGTCCGTGATGATTTAGGAGATAAGCAAGGTGCAATAGATGATTACAACCAAGCTATCAAGATTAATCCTAACTATGCCCAAGCCTACGCCCTTCGGGCATATGTTTATTATCAACTTGGTGACAAACAAAAAGCCAGAGAAGACCTGCAACGAGCAGCGCAATTGTTCAAGGCTCAAGGGAATACTGCTGCTTATGAAAAAGCTATGGCTTTATTAAAAGGGTTGTAGGGAGTTTCTTTGGTGATGTTAATTGTGATTTTGTCAGAATCAGGATGTCCAGGATTTAAGGATTAACAGGATGTGATTGTGAGATTTTCCCTCGTTCCCTGGTTCTGCTGGGGAATGCTCACGGGAGGCTCTGGATGATAACAATCATATTTTGTCAGAATCAGGATGTCCAGGATTTAAGGATTAACAGGATGTGATTGTGAGATTTTCCCTCGTTCCCTGGCTCTGCTGGGGAATGCTCACGGGAGGCTCTGGATGACAACAATAATATTTTGTCAGAATCAGGATGTCCAGGATTTAAGGATTAACAGGATGTGATTGTGAGATTTTCCCTCGTTCCCTGGCTCTGCTGGGGAATGCTCACGGGAGGCTCTGGATGACAACAATAATATTTTGTCAGAATCAGGATGTCCAGGATTTAAGGATTAACAGGATGTGATTGTGAGATTTTCCCTCGTTCCCTGGCTCTGCTGGGGAATGCTCACGGGAGGCTCTGGATGACAACAATAATATTTTGTCAGAATCAGGATGTCCAGGATTTAAGGATTAACAGGATGTGATTGTGAGATTTTCCCTCGTTCCCTGGTTCTGCTGGGGAATGCTCACGGGAGGCTCTGGATGACAACAATAATATTTTGTCAGAATCAGGATGTCCAGGATTTAAGGATTAACAGGATGTGATTGTGAGATTTTCCCTCGTTCCCTGGTTCTGCTGGGGAATGCTCACGGGAGGCTCTGGATGACAACAATAATATTTTGTCAGAATCAGGATGTCCAGGATTTAAGGATTAACAGGATGTGATTGTGAGATTTTCCCTCGTTCCCTGG